>NZ_JBXUOY010000039.1:0-28607 GCF_057196705.1 Streptomyces sp. ATLC9
CCTTCGCCAAGTACGACCAGCTCTTCGTCCCCGAGTTCAACGCGGGCGCGATGGAGAACGCGGGCGCCGTCACCATCCGCGACCAGTACGTCTTCCGCTCCAAGGTGACGGCCCCCGCCGTCAGGGCGAGCACCACGGGATTGACGAACGGCGGCACGATGTCGACCTCCGTACCGTCCTCCCAGCGGCAGACCGTGGACAGTGGGAACACGTCCTGCGAGATCGAGTCCGGGCGTGCGGTCGGCGGCTTGCCCGCATCCGCGGCGCAGACCTTGCCCACCCTCGTGAATCCGGAGAACGCGCCCCATCCGTAGCACAGCAGGGCCGCGCAGTAGCAGAGCGTGGCCCCCAGCGCCCACTGCCAGGTCCTGTACAGCCGGACGGGGTGGTGGTCCGGGTCCGCGTACCGCACGCAGTTCATGACGGTGACGAGCAGGCCGAGGACCGCCGCGAAGATCAGCGCCTCGGCCATCAGGATGCGGCCCGGGCGCGGTCCGGGTCCGGGGCCGCGCCCGGGCCCAGAGTGCCCAGGCGCCCCACCGCCTCCCGCAGCACCTCCTCGCGTTTGCAGAACGCGAAGCGGACGAAGTGCGCGCCCTGCTCCGCGTGGTCGTAGAAGACCGCGTTGGGCACGGCGACGACGCCGCAGCGCCCGGGCAGGGCGCGGCAGAAGGCCACACCGTCGTTCTCGCCCAGGGGGCGGATGTCGGTGGTGACGAAGTACGTGCCGGCGGGGCGGAAGACCTCGAAGCCCGCCCTGGCCAGGCCGTCCGCGAGCAGGTCCCGCTTGGCGCGCAGGTCCTCGCGCAACCCGGTGTAGTACGAGTCCGGCAGGGCGAGCGCCTCGGCGACCGCGTACTGGAAGGGGCCGGCCGAGACATAGGTCAGGTACTGCTTGGCCGAGCGCACCGCCGAGACCAGCTCCGGCGTGCCCGTCACCCAGCCGACCTTCCAGCCGGTGAAGGAGAAGGTCTTGCCGGCGGAGGAGATGGAGACGGTGCGCTCGCGCATCCCCGGCAGGGAGGCGACGGGGATGTGCTCGCCGTCGAAGACCAGGTGCTCGTAGACCTCGTCGGTGACCACCAGCAGATCCCGCTCCACCGCCAGAGCGGCGATCGCCGTCAGCTCCTCGCGGGTGAGGACGGTGCCGGTGGGGTTGTGCGGGGTGTTCAGCAGGATCAGCCGGGTGCGGCCGGTGACGGCGTCGCGCAGCTCGTCCAGGTCCAGGCGGTACGCCGGTCCGGGTTCCGGGGAGGGCCGCAGGGTGACGGGGACGCGGGTGCCGCCGGCCATGGCGACGCAGGCCGCGTAGGAGTCGTAGTAGGGCTCCAGCGCGATCACCTCGTCGCCCGGCTCCAGCAGGGCCAGCAGGGCGGCGGCGATCGCCTCGGTGGCCCCGGCGGTGACCAGGACCTCGGTGCCGGGGTCGTACTCCAGGCCGTAAAAGCGCCGCTGGTGGCCGGCGATCGCGGCGCGCAGTTCCGGGACGCCCGGGCCGGGCGGGTACTGGTTGCCGCGGCCTTCCCGCAGGGCGCGGACGGCGGCCTCGCGGACCTGTTCGGGTCCGTCGGTGTCGGGAAAGCCCTGGCCCAGGTTGATCGATCCGGTCCGGACGGCCAGCGCCGACATCTCGGCGAAGACCGTCGTGCCGAACCCGGCCAGGCGGCGGTTGAGCAGTGGTCGTCCGGTGGAGGTCATGGCGGTCATCCTCCGCCCGGCACCCGGCTTCCTCAACTCCTTCCGCCCGTGCTTTGCTGCGGATGTCGTGACGGCGGCCCCGGTGGGGGCGCGGGAGAGGGGTGTCGTGGTGGAGTGGTTGGCCGGCGGTCTCGCCGTTCTCATGGTGCTGCTGGTCCTGGCGGTGGCCGTTCCGGCCCTGCGGAGCCGGCGCCGGGCGGCCGGGGACCGCCGGGGCGGTTCGTCCGGCGGCGGTGACACCGGCTGGTGGGCGGACGGTGGTTCGGACGGGGGCTCGGGCGACTCGGGCGGCGGGTGCGGCGGAGGGGGCGGGGACTGACCGGCCCGAAGCTCTGGACCTCCTCAACCCGGCTTTGACGCGGGCGGCGCGGGGGAATCGTGACATCAGGCCTGTACGGGGGATGTGCGGGCACGGGGGCACAAGGGGTTACAAGGGGGACGCCGTGACGGCTTTCGTCATCGTCTGCGTGGTTCTGGTCCTGGTGCTGGCCGCGGTGGCGGTCGGCAAGGCCACGGGAGGGAGCCGCCGCACCCGGCGGAGCACCGGCGGACGGGAGTCGGGGGCGTGGCTCGGCGCCGGCGGCAGTCCGCACGGTGGCGGGTGTGGCGGTGGTGGTGGCGGGTGCGGGGGATGTGGAGGCGGCTGACGCTATTCACCCGTACGGCGGTTGCAGTTCGGTGGGGAGAACATCTGACCTGCTAGGCCCCCGCTGGTATGGGAAACAGTCGAAGGTGAGCAAAAAGCCTGTAGGAGCCGCACATTCCGTGATTCCGTGAATGATGTACCCGGACTTCACGTGGGCGCGAGCCGGCGGCAGGCAGCATCCCTGTCCCCCTTCGGGGCCATGTTCCAGGGGGCTGAGCCGGCCCGCCCTCACTGCGTTGCGGAGCCGACCCATGCTCACCGATCTCAAGACCCCGTACACCGACACCCGCGCCGGTGACCTCGCCTGGGCGCTCGGGCGCGACCCCATGCCCGCCCTGGCGAAGCTGGACATCGAGTTCCATGGAACGACGGTCCAGCTGAGACTGCTCGGCGCTTCGCACCAGGTGCTGCTCGCGGACGAGGGTGGCATCTTCTGTTCGGAGACCGTGGCGTGCATCCCCGGCAGCAGGACACCGCTGCCGCTGGGGGTGTCGAAACGGACGGACGACTGGGAGTACGCCTTCGCGGCACGTGTCGAGACGCTCTCGGGCGGCTCCTTCGCGGGCCGGGCGCAGGAGTTGCTCGCACTCGTCGCGGACCACCCGCACGGGCTGGCCGGCACCTTCCCCGGCAGCCCGAACGCCTTCACCGCACTGCTGGTCCACCGTCGCGGCGACCAGACACACTGGCGGACCTGGCACGCCTACCCGCAGGAGCGGCGGCTCGTGGTGACCCACACCAGAGTGGGGGTGCGCGTCAGGGAGCCGGAACGGGCGGGTGTGTGAGCCCGGTTCAGCCCGTACAGAGCGCGCACGGGGGCGGGAGTGTCGGCGCGTACATCCGTGCGAGTCATTGCACCTGTGTGGGTGACAGGACTCGCGAGAGACGTCCCGTAGCGTTCCCGACATGACCGAAACGTCCGCTTCCGTGCCGGCGGGAGCGCCGGGGCCCGCGCCGCCGGAGGAGGAGCCGCCGCCGGCCCCGAGCCGGGCCGCGCCGCAGGTGCCGACCCAGGAGCCGGTGCGGCTGCCCGTACCGGCCGGGGTCGGACGGTTCCTCGTCCTCGCCGCAGTCTTCGTCTGCGCCGCCTGCGGTCTCGTCTACGAGCTCGAACTCGTCGCCCTCGGCTCCTACCTGGCGGGCGACTCCGTCACCCACACCTCCGTCGTGCTGTCGGTGATGGTCTTCGCCATGGGCCTGGGCTCGCTGCTCGCCAAACGGCTGCGCACCCGCGCCGCGGCCGGGTTCGGCATCGTCGAGGCACTGCTGGCCCTGGTCGGCGGAGGCTCGGCGATGGCGCTGTACGCCTACTTCGCCTGGGTCGGCGGCTCGATGGCGGTGCTGATCGGCTTCTCACTGGTCATCGGGGTGCTCATCGGCGCCGAGATGCCACTGCTGATGACCCTCATCCAGCGGATCCGGGCACAGGACGCGGGCGGAGCGGTCGCCGACCTGTTCGCCGCGGACTACGTGGGCGCCCTCGTCGGCGGCCTCGCCTTCCCCTTCCTGCTCCTTCCGCTGGCGGGCGGGCTCCCGGGGGCCCTGGTGGTCGGGACGGTGAACGCCGTCGCGGGCGGCGTCCTGGTGCTGTGGCTGTTCCGCGGCGACCTGTCACCCCGCTCGCGCCGGGGCCTGCTGACCGTCAACGCACTGGTGGTGGCGCTGCTGATCACCGGTGTCGCCGTCGTCGACTCCTTCGAGAAGGCCGCACGCCGGGCGGTGTACGGCGGCGAGGTGCGGACGGTGCGGAACACCGCCGTCCAGGAGATCGTCCTCACCGAGGGCGTCCGGCACGCCGGCGGGAGCGAGCCGGCCGGTTTCGGGATGTTCCTCGACGGCCGGCTGCGGGTGTGCGGCGGGGACGAGCGGCGCTACCACGAGGCGCTGGTCCACCCCGTGCTGGCGGCCGGCCCGCGCGGCAGGGTGCTGGTCCTGGGCGGCGGCGACGGACTGGCCCTGCGCGAGGTGCTGCGCCACCGGGGGGTGGAGTCGGCGACGGTGGTGGAGCTCGACCCCGGCGTCGTGGAACTGGCCCGCGCCGATCAGGTGCTCGGCCGCCTCAACCGCCGTTCGCTGGACGATCCGCGGGTGCGGGTGGAGACGGGGGACGCCTTCGAGTGGCTGCGCTCCTGGCCGGACTCCGGCCGGCCGCCGTACGACGTGATCGTCTCCGATCTGCCCGACCCCGGTATCTCGGACAGCTCCCGGCTGTACTCGCAGGAGTTCTTCGGTCTGGCCGCGCGGGCGCTGTCGGAGCGGGGGCGGCTGGCGGTGCACGCGGGGCCGGCCGGGGGACGCCCCCGCACGTACTGGACGGTGGAGACCACACTGCGGGCCGTGGGTCTGCGCACCGCCCCCTACGTGGTGGACGGGCGGCTGTCCGGCCCCACCGCCGGCCCCGACCGCTCGCGGCGGCGCGACGGCGCGGCCCCGGGTGGTCGGGGCCGGTCCGGGGACTGGGGCTTCGTGCTGGCGGCACACGGCGCCCCGCCGCCGCTCACCCTCGGGCCGGGCGGTCCGGCCCCGCGCGCCTTCGAAGCGGCGGATCTGCGCCGTGCCAAGGCTCGTGCGGAGCAGAATCGTATCGTCGGCCTGCGACCCTCCACCCTGATGCGTCCCCGCTACCAGGACTGAGGCGGGACCGGGGCGGGCCGGGGAGGAGGGCGGGCCGCGGGCGCGGCGGCGGAGGAGCGCGACGTGCCGATGTGCGTACGGAGCGGGCACTGGCGGGGGAGGTACTGGGTAGGCTCCGCCTCATGGAGCATGAGGTGTACGTTCCGTTCACTGCCGCGGCCGTGCGGGCGGCGCTCGCCGAGCCGGAGCGCGTGGTGCGCTGTGTGCCGGGGCTCCAGCCCGAGGCCCTGGAGTCCGGAACCCCGGAGGCCGGGACCTCACAGGCGTCCGGCGCCGGGGACGGCGCGATCGTCCGGGGGCGGCTGCGGGTGCGTATCGGCGGCTCCAGCATCACGTACCGCGGCAGCCTGCGCCTGACATGCGGCGGGGACGGTGCCTGCACGGTCCGCGGCGAGGGCGCCGAGGCCCGGGGCGACGGCTCGGTGGAGCTGGATCTGGCGATCGTGCCGCGCCCGGCCGACGACGGCGAGGGCACCGTGCTGGTCTGCACCGGGGAGCTGCGCGGCGGGGGTCGGATCACGGACTTCGAGGAGAAGCAGCGGTACGCCGCCGGCCGTCGGCTGCTGGACCGTTTCGGCGGTGAACTGGCCGCCCGCATGGCGGCCGACCCGGTCTCCCCGGTGGACGCCGCCGGTACCGTCACCACACCCGGCGGGATCGGCGAGCCCGATGACAACGAGCCCGTGATTCCGGGCATCCCCGCGCCCGAGACGCCCGATTCGGCGGACGCCAGGAACAGCGGGAGCGCCAGGAACGGCAGGGGCGCCGGAGACGCCGAGGGAGCGGGGAAACCGGAGGAGCCCGGTGCCCCGGAGCGCCCGGGCGCTCCGGACGAAGGGGACCGGATCCGGGGGGTCTTCGACGCCGAGGTTCCGCCGTCCTCGCTCGACCCGTCGAGCGAGGACGGCTTCGGCGACGCGTCACTCGGTGATGAGGTGCTCGACGGCGGCCTGGGTGACGACCTCGTCGACGAACTGGACGAGGAGTCGCGGTCCGCCGCCGAGGCGGCCCACGCCCGCCGGACGATGATCGGACGCAGTGCCGAGGAGGTCGACCACGCCCCGCCGCGCGGCCGCTACGCCCCCGTGCCGCCGCCGGAGGAGGTCTCCCCGGCCGCGGCGGTGCTGCGCTGGGCCGCTCCGGCGGCGGCGCTGGCGGTGGCCTCGGCGGTCGTGGTGGGCCGCGTGCTGCGGCGACGGCGCTGAAGATCGCGGTTGCCGCAGGCCGTCGCGGTTAAGGTCATGGATGTGACTCTCCATGACGCCCAAGACACAGACAGCGGAGTCCGTCTGCGAGCCGGTGGCACCGAGGTGACTGTCGACCCGGCGCGCGGCTGCCGGATCTCCTCCCTGCGCATCGACGGCACGGAGGTGCTGAGGCAGGGCGAGCGGTACGGCGCGTTCGTGATGGTGCCCTGGTGCGGACGGACCCGGCAGGGGCGGTTCCTCAACGGCGGCGAGCGGTACCAGCTCCCCGTGACCGTTGGGGAGCACGCCATCCACGGCACCGTGCGCGCCGCCCCCTGGCACACCGTCCGCAGCGACGGGCGGGCCGCGTCCTTCCACCGCGACCTCACCGACCCCTGGCCCTGGCCGGGCCGGGTGACCCAGATGGTTGAGCTGGCCGAGGACGGCGACGGGCTCACCCTCACCCTGGGTGTGGAGACGGCCGGGGACTCCTTCCCGGCACAGGCCGGCTGGCACCCCTGGTTCCTGCGCAACCTCGGGCGGGGCGGGCAGGACGTGGAGCTGGACTTCGCCCCCGCCTGGCAGGAGGAGCGCGGTGAGGACCACATCCCCACCGGCCGCCGCACCGAGCCGCGGCCGGGCCCCTGGGACGACTGCTTCGGCATGCCGGAGGGGGTGGACGTGACGCTGACCTGGCCGGGCGAGCTGGAGTTGCGGGTCACCAGCCGCGCCGAGTGGGTGGTCGTCTACGACGAGCAGCCCGAGGCGGTCTGCGTGGAGCCGCAGACCGGCCCGCCCGACGGGCTCAACTCCCATCCGCGCCTGGTCACGCCCATCGACCCGCTGGAGGTCTCCACGGTCTGGTCGTGGCGCAGGCCGGCGTAGGGCCGGAGCAGGACCGGCGCGCGGGGAGCGGCGCGGGGCTGGCTTAGGCTCATCGGCATGAGCGACGCGCGCGAGAAGCTTCTGCAGCAGATCAAGGACAAGGCCGTGGTCCACGGCAGGGTGACCCTCTCCTCCGGCAAGGAGGCCGACTGCTACGTCGACCTCCGCCGGATCACCCTGGACGCCGAGGCGGCTCCGCTGGTCGGGCAGGTGCTGCTCGATCTGACCGCCGACATCGAGTACGACGCGGTGGGCGGCCTGACCCTCGGCGCGGACCCGGTGGCCACCGCGATGCTGCACGCCGCGGCCGCGCGCGGCCGGAAGCTGGACGCGTTCGTCGTCCGCAAGGCGGGCAAGGCCCATGGCCTCCAGCGCCGGATCGAGGGACCGGACGTGGCGGGCCGCCGGGTGCTGGCGGTCGAGGACACCTCCACCACGGGCGGCTCGGTCCTCACGGCGGTCGAGGCGCTGCGGGAGGCCGGCGCGGAGGTCGTGGGCGTGGCGGTCATCGTCGAGCGCGGCGCTGCCCCGGCGATCGAGAAGGCGGGGCTGCCGTACTACCAGGCGTACGGGCTGGAGGACCTGGACCTGTCCTGACCCTGTTCCGCCCGCCGCCGGAACCGGCCCGGTTCCGGCGGTGGCTCCGGCCTTGCGCAAACCTCGCAGGGTGACCGGAGAGACCCGTGAGAGTCACCGTTTCACGTGAAACGGTGACTCTCTGTGGCCCGGTCGGCGGTGCGGGGCGCCTCCCGGGCTCCCGTCCCGCCCCCGGACGCGGGGGTGGAGCAATCCCACACGTCTGGGAGGATGGGGACGACGATGACGTCGATCCGTTGACCACACCAGAGCCGTAGAGCTTCGCACACCATCAAGGAGCGGACAGATGCCCATCGCAACCCCCGAGGTCTACAACGAGATGCTCGACAGGGCGAAGGCAGGCAGGTTCGCCTACCCCGCCATCAACGTGACCTCGACGCAGACGCTGCACGCCGCGCTGCGCGGTTTCGCCGAGGCGGAGAGCGACGGCATCATCCAGATCTCCACCGGTGGCGCCGAGTTCCTGGGCGGCCAGTACAGCAAGGACATGGTGACCGGTGCGGTCGCACTGGCCGAGTTCGCGCACATCGTCGCCGAGAAGTACCCGGTCAGCATCGCGCTGCACACCGACCACTGCCCCAAGGGCAAGCTGGACGGATACGTACGCCCGCTGCTGGAGCTCTCCCGCAAGCGCGTCGAGGCGGGAATGAGCCCGCTGTTCCAGTCCCACATGTGGGACGGCTCGGCCGAGACCCTGACCGACAACCTGGAGATCGCCCGGGAACTGCTGGCCGCCGCCGCTGCCGCGAAGATCATCCTCGAGGTCGAGATCACCCCGACCGGCGGTGAGGAGGACGGGGTCAGCCACGAGATCAACGACGAGCTGTACACCACGGTCGACGACGCCATCCGCACCGCCGAGGCCCTGGGCCTGGGCGAGAAGGGCCGCTACCTGCTGGCAGCCTCCTTCGGCAACGTCCACGGCGTCTACAAGCCGGGCAACGTCGTGCTCCGCCCCGAGCTGCTGAAGGACCTCCAGGAGGGCGTGGCAGCCAAGTTCGGCAAGCAGAGCCCGTTCGACTTCGTCTTCCACGGCGGCTCCGGCTCCACCGAGCAGGAGATCGCCACCGCGCTGGACAACGGCGTGGTGAAGATGAACCTCGACACCGACACCCAGTACGCGTTCACCCGCCCCATCGCGGACCACATGTTCCGCAACTACGACGGTGTGCTGAAGGTGGACGGCGAGGTCGGCGACAAGAAGACCTACGACCCGCGCAGCTGGGGCAAGTCGGCCGAGAAGAGCATGGCCGAGCGCGTCGCCAAGGCGTGCGCCGACCTGCGCTCCACCGGCACCCGCATGAAGTAGCACCCGCGCCCCGTACGTCCCCTGCCCGGCCGCCCAGGCCCGGGCGGTGACGCGGACGGACGCGAGCCCGGTACCCGGCACCCGTCGCCGGATACCGGGCTCGCCGCATACGGCCCCCGCCCCTCCGCACGCCGCTCTCCGCACACCGGCGGCGAGCGTGCAGACTGGGGCCATGGCCATTCACGAGAACCTGCTCGGGGGACCGCCCCCGACCCACCTTCCCGACGATCCCGAGCCGCGCGAGCTGCTCGCCTCGGGTACCTCGCCCGCCGAGGTCGCGGCGAAGCACCCGACCTCCTCCCTGGCCTGGGCGCAGCTCGCGGACGACGCCTTCACGGCCGGACGCACGGTCGAGTCGTACGCGTACGCCCGCACCGGCTACCACCGCGGCCTGGACGCCCTGCGCCGCAGCGGCTGGAAGGGGCACGGCCCGGTCCCGTTCGAGCACGAGCCGAACCGCGGCTTCCTGCGCGCCCTGCACGCCCTCGCCCGCGCCGCCCAGGCCATCGGCGAGCAGGAGGAGTACGAGCGCTGCACCACCTTCCTGAAGGAGAGCTCGCCCACCGCGGCGGCGACACTTTCCTGACGGCTCTCCCGACCGGCCCTTGCCGTCGCCGGGCCCCGAACCGATGATCTGCGGGGAAGGCCCGGCGACCCCGGGCGAGCGCGCGAGGAGAACAGAGAAACAGCCATGCCGTCAGAGCAGCCAGAGCAGCCGGAGCAGCCGGAGACCTCACAGCAGGCCGGAGCACAGTCCGGGACGGGGACCGGCGCCGGTGCCGGAGCCGAGAACGGTTCGGAGAACCCGAACCTCGACTTCGCGGGCACCACCCCCTACGAGGACTACGTCAAGGCGGACGTCCTCACCCACCTCCAGCACCTCCTCTCCGAGGACCCCGGAGAGATGTCCTTCCTGGTGACCACACAGGTGATGGAGCTGTGGTTCACCGTCATCGTCCACGAGTGGACGGTCGCCTCCCAGGCGCTGCGCGCGGACGACCCGCGCACCGCGCAGGAGGCGCTCAAGCGCTCGGTGTACGAGATGCTCTCGCTCAACGCCTCCTGGGAGCCACTGGCCCACCTCACCCCGGCGCAGTTCAACGCCTACCGCGGAGCCCTCGGCGAGGGCTCCGGCTTCCAGTCCGCGATGTACCGGCGCATGGAGTTCATGCTCGGGGAGAAGTCGGCGTCCATGCTCGTCCCGCACCGCGGTGCGCCGCGCGTCCACGACGAGCTGGAGAAGGCCCTGCACGAGCCGAGCCTGTACGACGAGGTGCTGCGCCATCTCGCCCGCCGCGGCGAGGACATCCCCGAGGAGGTCACCGGCCGGGACGTCTCGCAGCGGTACGAGCCGCACCCGGCGGTCGAGCGGGTCTGGGCGCGGATCTACTCCGGCGACCCCGGCAGCGAGCTGCTGCGCCTGGGCGAGGCGCTGACCGAGGTGGCCGAGCAGGTCTGGCGCTGGCGCAACGACCATCTGGTGGCCACCCGCCGTGCGATGGGTTCCAAGCAGGGCACCGGCGGCTCCGCGGGTGTGGCCTGGCTGGAGAAGCGCGCCCGCAAGAACGTCTTCCCCGAGCTCTGGACGGCCCGCAGTCATGTCTGACGCAACCGAGAACGCCGTGGGAAACACCGCCCTGCGCGAGGAGGCGGCCAGGCTCGACGCCGCCGACGCCCTGGCCGGCCGGCGCGACGCCTTCGTCCTGGAGGACGAGAGGGGCGAGCGGGTCGTCTACCTCGACGGCAACTCCCTGGGCGCGCTGCCCCGCTCGGTGCCCGCCCGCGTCGCCGACGTGGTGGAGCGCGAGTGGGGGCGGCTGCGGATCCGCTCCTGGACCGAGTCCGGCTGGTGGACCGCGCCCGAGCGGGTCGGCGACCTGATCTCCCCGATCGTCGGCGCCGCGCCCGGCCAGATCGTGGCGGGCGACTCCACCAGCGTCAACGTCCTCAAGGCGGTGGTCGCCGCGATCCGGATGGCCCGCGAGGACAACCCGGCCCGCACCGACCTCCTGGTGGACGCCACCACCTTCCCCACCGACGGCTACATCGCCGCCTCCGCCGCCCGGCTGACCGGTGCCGCGGTCCGCGCGATCCCGGCCGGGGGCATCCCCGGCTCGGTGGGTCCGCGCACCGCCGCCGTGCTGGTCAACCACGTCGACTACCGCACCGGCGAGCTCCACGACCTGCCCGGCGTCACCGCCGCCGCCCACGAGGCGGGGGCATACACGGTGTGGGACCTGTGCCACAGCGCCGGCGCCCTCCCGGTCGGACTGGACGAGCACGGCGTGGACCTGGCCGTCGGCTGCACCTACAAGTACCTCAACGGCGGGCCCGGCGCCCCGGCGTACCTCTACGTCCGCAGCGGTCTCCAGCCGCGCTTCGACTCCCCGCTGCCCGGCTGGAACTCGCACACCGACCCGTTCGGCATGAGCCACGAGTACGAGCCCGCCGACGGCGCGCCGCGCGGCCGGGTCGGGACGCCGGACATCCTGTCCATGCTGGCGCTGGAGGAGGCGCTGAAGGTCTGGGACGGGGTGGACGTGGCGGCCGTGCGCGCCAAGAGCCTGGCCCTGACGGACTTCTTCCTGCGCTGTGTGGAGGCTTACGCGCCCGAGGGGCGCGTGGAGTCGGTGACCCCGGCCGAGCACGCCCGGCGCGGCAGCCAGATCGCGCTGCGCTGCGCGGACGCCGAGGCGGTGATGGCGGAGCTGGTCGCGCGCGGCGTGGTGGGCGACTTCCGCCGCCCGGACGTGCTGCGTTTCGGCTTCACCCCGCTGTACACGTCCTTCGCCGACGCCGAGCTGGCCGCCCGCGTCCTCGGCGAGGTGCTGGCGGAGCACGATGCCTGAGACGGTGTCCGTGGGCGAGGCGGAGGAGGCGGCGCTGCTGGGCCTGGCCCCGGTGGCGCCGTCCGCCACCGAGCGCTACGGCACCCACCCCTCGCAGGTGATCGACCTGTACGGCCCGTCCGGCGGGCCCCTGGTGGCCGTTCTGCACGGCGGTTTCTGGCGGGAGGCGTACGACCGCGTCCATCTGTCCCCGCTCGCCGCCGCGCTGGCCGGCGGGTACGGGCTGCGGGTGGCGCTGGTGGAGTACCGGCGCGTCGGCGGGGGCGGCGGCCGGCCGGGCACCTTCGAGGACGTCCGCGCCGCCCTGGACCACCTGCGCGGAGTGGGGGAGCCGCGGGCGCTGGCCGGGCACTCGGCGGGCGGTCACCTCGCGCTGTGGGCGGCCTCCCGGGGTCTGGCGCGGTGCCCGGTGGTGGCCGCGGCCCCGGTGGCCGACCTCGCCCGCGCCCACGAGCTGGGTCTGAGCGGCGGCGCGGTGGCCGAGCTGCTGGGCGGCGAGGAACACCTCGCGGCCCGGCTGCCCGAGTCCGACCCGGCGCTGCTGCCGCCGCCGGACCCGGGGGCGGCTCCCGTGGTACTGCTGCACGGTGCCGAGGACGCGGACGTGCCCGTCGAGCTGTCCCGCCGCTACGCCGCCGGCCGTTCCGCCGTCCGGCTCGTCGAGCTGCCCGGCACCGGCCACTACGCGCCCGTCACCCCGGGCACGGCGGCCTTCGCGCTGCTGGCGGAGGAACTGGCGCGGTACGCCGGACGGGCGCCCGGTACCCGGGCGTGTAGTACCTGAGACGGACCCGGAAGGATGGGACCGCGGGCGGACGACCGGGACGCCCGCGGTCCCTAGGGTCGTCACCGTGACCGACACGACGAGGACGGCAGCGACGAAGACGGCGGCGAAGACCGCCGGCGGCTCCCGGCAGCCCACCGAACTGCGGATGGCCCGCGACGCCCTGCACGACCTGCGTGCGGAACTGCTGACCGGAGCCTTCGCGTTCCGGCCGTTGCCCCCGCTGCCGGAGGACCACCGCCTGCTGCGCCCGCTGCCCGCCGCGCTGCGTGGTCCGGCCCGCCGGCTGCCGCATCTGGCCCTGGCGGGCCTGGCGCTGCTGCTGATGTTCGTCGAGATCGTCAACTCCTACTCCGGTGACGGCAGTTCCGTCCGGGCGCTTTTCCTGGGCGTGCCGCTGGTCGTGCTGGTCTTCCGGCCGATCGGGGCCTTCTGGCTGTCGCTCGGCGGCATGCTCTTCACGGCGGCCGTCGCCCCCGGCGCCTGGGTCGCCTGGCCCTGGACGGGCGTGTCCTTCGTGGCGCACCTGGTGGTGCTGCTGGTCGTCGCCGCCCGTACCCGTCCCCGGGTGTCGGTCCACATGTGGCTGCTGACCGCTCTGGCCGGCGGGCTCGCCGCCGCGACGGACCCCTACCGGGGCGCGGCGGTCTCCTTCGCCATGACGGTGGTCTCGGGAATCGTCCTCACGCTGCTGCTCGCCGTGCGCGGCTGGCGCGAGTCGCGGCGGCAGGTCGTCGAGCAGGTCGCGGTGGTGGAGGAGGAGCGGTCCCGGCGCACCCTGCTGGAGGGGCGCACCACCATCGCCCGCGAACTGCACGACGTGGTGGCCCACCACATGTCGGTGGTCGCCATCCAGGCCGAGGCGGCCCCCTACCGTGTCCAGGACCCGCCCGAGGAACTGGTGGCGGCGCTGGCCGGCATCAGGGAGAACGCGGTGACGGCCCTGACCGAGCTGCGCCGCGTCCTGGGCGTCGTCCGTGCCGACCTGCCGGACGACCTGGACGAGTGGGGCCCGGAGGCCCCGCAGCCCACCCTGGCCGACCTCGGCGACCTGCTGGAGAACGTGCGCCGGGCCGGGCTGGAGGTGGAGTCGGCGGCCACCGGGAGGCAGCGGCCGCTGCCGCAGGGCGTGGAGCTGTCGGCGTACCGCATCGTGCAGGAGGCGCTGAGCAACGCTCTGCGCCACGCGCCCGGTTCGAGCGCCCGGGTGGAGCTGGGCTACGTGCCGGTCGGGCTCGGCCTGCGGATCGTCAACGGGCCGTCCGACGGACCGGTGAAGGCGTCCGGGGGGTCCGGGCACGGGCTGATGGGGATGAAGGAGCGCGCGGCGGTGCTCGGGGGCGGGCTGACGGCCGAGGAGACCGAGGACGGCGGCTTCGCCGTGGAGGCGTTCCTGCCGGTGGAGCCGGGCGCCG
The DNA here is from genome assembly GCF_057196705.1 of Streptomyces sp. ATLC9. NCBI lineage: Bacteria > Bacillati > Actinomycetota > Actinomycetes > Kitasatosporales > Streptomycetaceae > Streptomyces > Streptomyces sp. ATLC9. The sequence continues at coordinate 14,005 of NZ_JBXUOY010000039.1, forward strand.
CGCCGGACGCCGTACCGGACGCCGTGCCGGGGGTTGTGCTCCGCAAGGACGCACCGTGATCCGGGTGGTGATCACCGACGACCAGATGATGGTCCGCGAGGGCTTCTCCGTCCTGCTGAACGCCCAGCCGGGCATGGAGGTCGTCGGCGAGGCGGTCAACGGGCGCGAGGCCGTGGAGGCGGTCGCCCGGCTGGAACCGGACGTCGTGCTCATGGACATCCGCATGCCCGTGGTCAACGGGCTGGAGGCCACCCGTGAGATCTGCGCCTCCGGCTCGGCCGCCAGGGTGCTGATCCTGACCACCTACGACCTGGACGAGTACGTCTACCAGGCGCTGCGCGCCGGGGCGAGCGGCTTCCTGCTCAAGGACGCCTCCGCAGGCCGGCTGGCCCACGGGGTGCGGACGGTGGCGGCCGGCGAGGCGCTGCTCGCACCGACGGTCACCCGGCGGCTGATCGCGGAGTTCTCCCGGCTCTCGGCCGCCGCCGGCCCGCGCACCCCGTTCAGGGAGCGCGTCGGGGACCTGACCGGGCGCGAGACGCAGGTGCTCGCGCTCGTCGCCCGGGGTCTGTCCAACGGCGAGATCGCCGGCCGCCTCGTCGTCGCCGAGTCCACCGTGAAGACGCACGTCAGCCGGGTGCTGGTCAAGCTGGGGCTGCGCGACCGCACCCAGGCGGCCGTCTTCGCCTACGAGTCGGGACTCGTCACCCCCGGAGGCTGACGTGTCCGGGGGCCGCTTTGGCCCCGGCGGCGGGGAGCCGGTCACGGATCGGTTGCCGTCGTCACCGCCGTGCGTCCGCACCTCTATCCTCGACGGACGAGGTGAACGGGGAGGAGCCGCGCGCGATGGAACCACTGGGGGACGGTGACCCGCGCTGGATCGGCGCGTACAGGTTGCTGGGCAGACTGGGCGCGGGCGGGATGGGCAGGGTCTACCTGGCACGTTCCGAACGCGGCCGTACGGTCGCGGTGAAGGTCGTCCAGGAGGAGCTGGCCCGTCAGCCCTCCTTCCGCGAACGCTTCGCCAAGGAGGTCAACGCCGCACGGCGGGTCGGCGGCCAGTGGACGGCTCCGGTGCTGGACGCCGACACCGAAGCGGTGACCCCCTGGGTGGCGACCGGCTACATCGCCGGGCCGTCGCTGCAGGAGGTGGTGGACGAGGACTACGGTCCGCTGCCCGAGCAGTCGGTGTACGCGCTGGCCGCCGGGCTGGTCGAGGCGTTGCGCGCGATCCACGGCGCGGGGCTGGTGCACCGCGACCTGAAGCCGTCGAACGTGCTGGTCACCATCGACGGGCCGAAGGTGATCGACTTCGGCATCGCCCGCGCCCTGGACTCGGTGACCGGGAGCGGGCTGACCCAGACCGGCGCCGTCATCGGCTCACCGGGCTTCATGTCGCCCGAGCAGGTGCGCGGCGAGCGGGTCACCCCGGCCGGTGACGTGTTCTGCCTCGGCGCGGTGCTCGCCTACGCGGCGACCGGGCGGATGCCGTTCGGCACGGCCGACAGCGGCTTCCACGCCCTGCTGTTCCGCATCGCCGAGGAGGAGCCCGATCTGACCGGGGTTCCCGGACCGCTGCGCGAACTGGTGGCGGACTGCCTGGTCAAGGACCCGGCCGGCCGGCCCGCGCTCGACTCCCTGGCCGGCCGCGTCGCGGCCCGCACGCCGTCCGGCGGGACCTGGCTGCCGGGCGAGGTGCTGGCCCAGCTCGGCCGCCACGCGGTGCGGCTGCTGGACAGCGAGGACCCGGACGCGGCGGCGAGTGCCCTCGCACCGCCCGGGCGCGCGTCCCCGGTGTCCTCGGGGCCGCCCGTGCCACCCGCCGCACCGGGCACGTACGTGCCGCGCATGGGGCTCACGCCGGGAGCCGTGCCGGGCGCCGCCCAGGGGCACGCGACGCCCGTCCCGCCGACCGTGCCGCACCAGCCCGCGTACCCGTCGGGCCCGGCCGGCCCGCCGTACGCGCCGCAGGCGCCCCGGCAGTGGCACTCCACGCCCCCGCCCCCGGTCACCGCCTCCCGCCCGGCGTCCGGTGCCGCGCGCTCGGCGCGCACGCTGTCCCTCGTGCTGAGCGCCGGACTGAGCGCGCTGCTGCTGTGCACGCTGGTGCAGTTCGTGCTGGACATCCAGGTCTACGGGGAACTGGGCGATCTCCACGAGGGGAGCCACCTGGCGTACGCGGCCCTCGACTACGACTCGCTGCGGAGCACCACCGAGACGATGGCGGGCCTCGCCGCGTTGTTCCAGCTGCCGGTGGTCGTGCTGTGGCTGGTGTGGTTCTGGCGGATCCGGGCCAACGCGGAGGCGTTCGCCCCCGGGCAGATCCGCTACCACCAGGGGTGGGCGATCGGCTCCTGGCTGGTGCCGGTGGTCTGGTTCTTCATGCCCAAGCAGATCATCAACGACGTCTGCGACCACAGCGACCCCACCTCGTCCCGGACCACCTGGTACGGCCCCCGCCGGAGCAGCAACCGCGGCCTGCTCAACGGCTGGTGGACGATGTGGCTGATCGGCATGGTCATCGGATTCGTCAACTACGAGCCGTGGTACGACGCCGGGACCGTCGGCCAGGCGCAGGGCAGCGCGGCCCTCACGGTCCTCGCCGACTTCCTGGCCGTGCCCGCCACGGTGCTGGCGATCCTGGTCGTCCTGCGGCTGACCTCACTCCAGGAGGACCGGATCAAGGCCGCCCGCTGACCCGCTCGCCACCGGTCCGCCCGCCACTCCGCCGCCCGCCGGCCCGCCGTCCACCGGTCCGGCGCAGTCGGCGTACCGCGGACAGGGCCCCGGTGCGGTGGCGCAGGAGCACCGCGCCGGCTGCCAGCCCCGCCAGGGCGGCCGCACCGCCGAAGACCGCGGCCGCGGACGATTCGGCACCGGGTTCCGCCGCGACGCCGGTGTGCGTGAAGGAGGCGGACAGCAGCTCCCCGGTGCCGCAGACCGCGACCACGGGGTAGCTGCCGCCGACGGCCAGCCCGTCCCGCAGGGAGGCGGTGGCGTGTCTCTCCCGGGCGGGACGGCCGTCGGCGCGTTCGAGCGCGACGGTCCGCTCGAAGGCGGGGGAGGAGACCACGCCGCCCGAGCCGCCCGCCTCGCACACGGCGCGTACGCCGACGGCCCCGCTGCCGCTTCCGCCCGCGCGGGCGGGGGTGAGGACGAGTTCCTGGACGGCGCCCGGCCCACCGCCCCCTTCCCCGGCGGTGTACGCGGAGGCGGGGGCCGCCGCCAGCGACAGGGCGGCGGCGGCCGTACCGGCGGCCAGTGTGCGGCGTGCGCGGCGACACCGGGCGGGGGTGCGGGGACGGTGGAAGTGCATGGCGGTGGCCTCCGCTGCGTTCGGATGCGCGTCGCCCCCATGCGAGCAGCGTCCCCGCACCCCCGCATCCCCGGATGGTGCGGGGGGATGACGTGCCTGCCCCGTACGGCGGAACGGGCCCCGCCCGGCCCGTCCCGCCCGGTGTCCCGCGGCGCTCGGCCGGTGTCAGCCGATGTCGCGGCGGCGGAACGCGGCGAGCCCCGCCGCCGTCAGCGCCGCCGCGGCCAGCAGCGTCCACAGGTACGGTGCCGCGGCCGGGTCCCCGCCCGGCAGCTTGGGCAGATGCGTGAACGGCGTGAGGTTCACGACCGCCCGGGGCAGGTCGAGGGCCGGGCCGAGCCAGCCGATGACGAGCGCGCCGCCGACCAGTCCCCACGCCGCCGCGGCAGCCCCGGGCACGGCGCCCAGGAGCAGCACCGCCACCGCGGCGAGCGCCCACACCGCCGGTGCCTGCGCGAGGACCGCACCGGTCACCCGCCACACCGCGCCGGGCTCTCCGGCCGCCAGTCCGTAGCCCGCTCCCATGGCCAGACCGCAGGCGGCGAGCAGTACGGCCGAGCCGGCGAAGGCGAAGAGCAGGTGGCCGGCCGCCCAGCGCAGCCGGGGCACCGCACCGGCCAGGACCGGCTCGGCGCGCTCGGAGGTCTCCTCGCCGCGCATCCGCAGGACCGCGCCCACCGCGTAGATCGCGGTGATCATGCCGAACAGCCCGGCCATGGCGGCGAGGAAGGCGTCGGTGATGCCCGACGCGCCGCCCATCCGCTCGATGATCTCGCGGCTCTGCTCGTTGTCACCGAGCAGATCGGCCGCCCCCTCGGCCATGGCGCCGAAGATCAGCCCCGCGAGCACCAGCCCGGTGCCCCAGCCCAGCAGCGAGCCGCGCTGGAGCCGCCGGGCCAGTCCGTAGGGGCCGTTGATCCGGCCGGTGGCCGGTCCGGGCCGGGTGGCCAGGAAGCTCGCGCCGATGTCGCGCCGCCCGGCCAGCTCGTACGCGGCGGCCGTCAGCGCCGCGGCCAGGCCCAGCGACAGCAGCAGGACCCAGGGCCGCTCGTCGGCGAACGGCCGTGCGTTGCGCGCCCAGGCCAGTGGGGAGGCCCAGGCCAGGGGTGAGGAGCCGTCGGCGGTGCCGGAGTCCCCGGCGGCCCGCAGGACGAAGACGGCGCCCAGCACGGCACCGGTCAGCCCCTTGGCGAGCCGGGCGCTCTCGGTGAGCTGGGCGGTCAGGGCGGCGACCGCGGCGAAGACCAGCCCGGTGCCGCCCAGGGCGAGCCCGGTGGTCAGCGATCCGCCCGCGGGCAGCCCGGTACCGGCCAGGCCGAGGGTGACGAGGACGGCGACGGCGGCGTTCGCGATCGCCGCGGCCAGCAGGGCGGAGGTGAGCGGGGCGCGGCGGCCCACCATCGCGGCGGAGATCAGCTCCTGGCGGCCGGTCTCCTCCTCCTCGCGGGTGTGCCGCACCACGATGATCATGCTCATGATGGCGATGAGCACGCTGCCGATGGTGAGCATCTCCCAGACGGCCAGACCGCCCGGGGAACTGCTGAAGGCCGGGCCGTACACCGCGCGCATCGAGGTGTTGGCGTTCATCGAGGCGACCAGTTCGGCGCGTTCGGCGGCGGTGGGGTAGAACTGCTCGATGGCCGCGGCGTTCTGCACGGCCAGCACGGTCAGCAGCAGGACCCACACCGGGATCAGCACACGGTCGCGGCGCAGCGCGAGCCGCAGCAGCGTGCCGGTGCCGGCCAGGTCGCGGCGGGATCCGTCGCGGCGGACGGCCGCCGCGGGCCGGGCGACGGTGGTCATGACGCCACGACCTCCTCGCCGTCGGCCGTCGCGGCGGTGCCGCCGCGGTCGCCGCCGACCGCGCCTGTCCCGTCCTCCCGGTAGTGCCGCAGGAAGAGCTCCTCCAGGGTGGGCGGGGTGCAGGTGAGGCTCCGCACGCCGGTCTCCGCGAGCCGCCGCAGCACGCCGTCCAGCTTGTCGGTGTCCACCTGGAGCCGCACCCGGTGGCCCCGGACGGACAGGTCGTGGACGCCGGGCAGGCCGGACAGCCCGTCCGGCTCGCCCGCGAGCTCCGCGCCGACGGAGGTACGGGTCAGATGCCGCAGGTCGGCGAGCGATCCGCTCTCGACGGTGACGCCGCGGCGGATGATGCTGACCCGGTCGCACAGCGCCTCGACCTCGCCGAGGATGTGGCTGGACAGCAGTACCGTCCGCCCCCGGTCGCGCTCCTCGGCGACGCAGTCCCGGAAGGCCCCCTCCATCAGCGGGTCGAGCCCGGAAGTCGGTTCGTCCAGGATCAGCAGCTCCACGTCGGAGGCGAAGGCGGCGACGAGGGCGACCTTCTGCCGGTTGCCCTTGGAGTAGGTACGGCCCTTCTTGGTGGGGTCGAGTTCGAAGCGCTCCAGCAGCTCGTCGCGGCGCCGGGCGTCGAGCCCGCCGCGCAGCCGTCCGTAGAGGTCGATGACCTCTCCCCCGGAGAGGTTGCGCCACAGGGTCACGTCGCCGGGCACGTAGGCCACGCGGCGGTGGAGCTCGACGGCGTCCCGCCAGGGGTCGCCGTCCAGCAGCCGGGCGGTGCCGGAGTCGGCGCGCAGCAGACCCAGCAGAACGCGGATGGTGGTGGACTTCCCCGATCCGTTGGGCCCGAGGAAGCCGTGGACCTCGCCGGTCTCGACGTGCAGGTCGAGTCCGTCGAGCGCACGGGTGCGGCCGAAGGTCTTCACGAGACCGGAGACCGAGATGGCTGCGGTTGCCTTGGTCATGTTTGCGAAGCTACTTTAATTTCAGAAATTTGTGAAGGTACTGAATGGCTGAGATGGGCCAGGCGCCGGTGACCTGGAAGGATGGGGCCCGTGGTGGTAGTGGTGAGTGAACAGCCGAACGAGCCGAACGAGCCGGACGAGCCCGCCGAGCGGGCCGCCGGCCCGCACACGCGGACCTACGGCCCCGAGGTCGCCGAGTTCGTGGAGCGCTTCGCCGCCGAGCTGACCGAGGCGGGCATGCAGCGCATGGCCTCGCGGATCTTCGCCTGCCTGCTGACCGAGGACTCCGGCACCCTCGGCTCCGCCGAGCTCTCCGAGCGCCTGCGGATCAGCCCGGCGGCCGTCTCCGGCGCCATCCGCTACCTCTCCCAGGTCCATCTGGTCACCCGCGAACGGGAACCGGGCTCGCGCCGGGAGCGCTACCGGGTGCACGCGGACGTCTGGTACGAGGCGATGACCGACCGCGACGCGCTGCTCGGGCGCTGGAGCGCCACCTTCGACCAGGGCCTCAAGGCCGTCGGCCCCGACACCCCGGCGGGCCGCCGCATAGCCGAGACGGCGGAGTTCTTCGACTTCATACGGCGGGAGCTGGCCATGACGCTGGACCGCTGGCACGCCCACCGCGAGGCCGCGCACGGCGGCGGATCCACTCCCTCGTGAGGCCCCGCCCGGGCCTCAGGCGGGCGAGGGCCGCTGGGGCGGCACGGCCGGGGGAGCGGCCGGGGGAGCGGCCGGAGAAGTGTCCGAGGGAGCGGCCGGCGGTACGGTCAGGCGCAGCGCCGAGGGGTGCGCCGTCCAGGTGCGGGTGAGGACGGGGCCGGAGACCACCGCGTCGGCGCGGTAGCGGAAGTGCGGCCCCGAGACCGTGACCGTACGGGCCCGCGCCCGTACCGGACCGTCCTGCGCCCGCCGGCGCACGACCACGTCCACCAGACCGCCGCCCGGTGCGAGTGAGACCCGCTCCACCGGGTTGTCGAGGTCGGTCAGCAGCACACCGTCGGCCTCGACGCGCAGCCGCGCCTCCCCCGGGCCGGGCGCGGGCCGGGCCAGGGTGCGCACCAGGGAGCGGCAGCGGCCCAGCGGCCCGCGCGCCGGACCGCCCGCCCCGTCGCGCGGTTCCCGGTCTCCGAGCAGCGGCGGAATGCGCAAGTCCCCCAGCACCACTCCGCCGCTGTCGTCTATCAGCAGGTCGAAGCGCCTCTCCCGGCCCTCCAGCACCGTTCGCGCCGCCCGCACCGCGTCCAGCGGCACTCCCAGCGCCCCGGCCAGCGCCACCGACCCCGGCCGTCCCACCGGCACCACCGACAGCGCGCAGTGCGCCAGCCCGCGTTCCAGGTGCAGCAGCCGTACCGCACGCAGCAGCGCCCGGTCGTCCCCTATCACCACCGGGCGCCGGCGGCCCCGGCGGGCCAGCGCCCGCGCGGCCTCCTCGGGGCCGTCCGGCAGGCACACCTTCACTCCGGGAGAGCCCGCGGCCAGCACGTCCCTGGCGATCCGTACGGACTCGCCGTCCGTGCGGCGGGCGAGGGGGTCGACGAGCACGAGCAGCGGATGCGGAACCGGCACCTCGGTCCTTCCTTCGGTTGTCCCGGGCCGCCTGCGGCCACAGGGGCGGCCGGAATCGGCGGCCGCGGACGGGAATTGGCTGTGATGGGTACGGACGGCGGGATCGGCGGGGGTGCGGCCGGTGGTCGTCGCGTTCGCCTCCCGTCGGAGGAGTCCGGTAATCTCTCGGTGCAAGAGCCCCTGTCGCTGTTGCGGCCAGGGGTTTCGTCGATTCGGGGCACCGGTCCGACGGCTCTTGTCGGCGCGTTCGGTTCACGGCCGACACGCACGTTGGACATGCCCCGGCCGGAAGGGGTGTACGCCTGTGCCCGCACTCGTGCTGCTCGGCGCTCAGTGGGGTGATGAAGGCAAGGGGAAGGCCACCGACCTGCTCGGTGGCTCGGTGGACTACGTGGTGCGCTACCAGGGCGGCAACAACGCCGGCCACACGGTCGTCGTCGGCGACCAGAAGTACGCGCTCCACCTGCTCCCCTCCGGCATCCTCTCCCCGGGCTGCGTCCCGGTGATCGGAAACGGTGTCGTGGTGGACCCGGCGGTCCTGCTCTCCGAGCTGAGCGGGCTCGAAGAGCGCGGCGTGGACACGTCCAAGCTGCTGATCAGCGGCAACGCGCACCTGATCACGCCGTACCACACCACGATGGACAAGGTGACCGAGCGCTTCCTGGGCAAGCGCAAGATCGGCACCACCGGCCGCGGCATCGGCCCGACGTACGCGGACAAGATCAACCGCGTGGGCATCCGTGTCCAGGACCTCTTCGACGAGTCGATCCTGACGCAGAAGGTCGAGGCGGCCCTCGACCAGAAGAACCAGGTCCTCGCCAAGCTCTACAACCGCCGGGCCATCGCCGTGGAGCAGGTGGTCGAGGAGCTGCTCGGCTACGCGGACGCGCTGCGCGGCTACGTCTGCGACACCACCCTGCTGCTCAACGACGCGCTCGACGAGGACAAGGTCGTCCTCTTCGAGGGCGGTCAGGGCACGCTGCTGGACGTGGACCACGGCACCTACCCCTTCGTGACCTCCTCCAACCCGACCGCCGGCGGCGCCTGTACCGGGGCGGGGGTGGGCCCGACGAGGATCGACCGGGTCATCGGCATCCTCAAGGCGTACACCACGCGCGTGGGCGCCGGGCCGTTCCCGACGGAGCTGTTCGACGAGGACGGCGAGAAGCTGCGCACCATCGGCGGCGAGCGCGGCGTCACCACCGGCCGTGACCGGCGCTGCGGCTGGTTCGACGCGGTGATCGCCCGGTACGCCACCCGCGTCAACGGGCTCACCGACTTCTTCCTCACCAAGCTGGACGTGCTCACCGGCTGGGAGAGCATCCCCGTCTGCGTCGCCTACGAGATCGACGGCCGGCGGGTCGACGAGCTGCCCTACAACCAGACCGACTTCCACCACGCCGAGCCGGTCTACGAGATGCTGCCGGGCTGGTCCGAGGACCTCTCGGGGGCCAAGGGGTTCTCCGACCTGCCGAAGAACGCGCAGGCATACGTGAAGGCGCTGGAGGAGATGTCGGGCGCGCCGATCTCCGCCATCGGCGTCGGCCCGGGCCGGGACGAGACGATCCAGATCAACTCGTTCCTCTGACCGGGTCTCCCCGGGGCGTGCGGGGGTGCGCTTCCGTACGCCCCGCACGCCCGCTCGCTCACCCCCGGCCGGGGCGCCGTCCTTCGTCGTCCCCGCCCCGCGCCTCCAGGCCGTCCAGCGCCCTCGACAGCCGCTCCAGCGCGTCGTACACCTCGGCGAAGGCCTCCTCGCCCCCCAGCGCCTCGCCCAGCCGCGCGGCGAACTCCGCGTGCCCCGGGGCGATCCGGTCCACCGCCGCACGGCCCTCCCCGGTGGGGGCGAGCAGTTTGGCCCGGCGGTGCGCGGGGTTGGGCTCGTACACCGCCAGGCCGCGTTCCACCAGCAGGTCCGCCACGCGCTGCACGCTCTGCCGGGTGACGCCCATGGCGCGGGCTATGCCCGCCACCGGCAGCGGCTCGCGCAGCACCGCGCCGAGCACCTGCCACCAGGCGGCGGTCAGCCCGGCGGGCCGGGCCAGCCGCTCGGCGGCGGACAGGAACCGCCCGTTCAGCCGGAAGACCGCCAGCGCCGTCCCCGACAGCAGCCCGGGGGCGCTCACGCCGCCCCGCTCGCGCCCTCGTGGGCCGCCAGCACCCCGTAGGCGCTCGCGTCGGAGTGGCGGAACAGCCGGAACCAGGCGTCCAGCACCTCGGGCGGGTACACCTCCAGCCGGGCCAGGATCTCGCGGGCGAACGCCACCGGCTCGGTGGGCCCGGCGGTGATCAGGTCCCCGTCGGCGCAGGCGTCCGTCTCGCGGTAGTGGCCGCCGCCCCGGTAGCCGGTGGCGGCCAGCACCTCGGCGGCGGCGCCGGTGTGGGGGCGGTCGTCGAGCAGCCCCTCCTTCGCCAGCCCGGTCACGGCCCCGCAGATGGCGGCGACGGGCACTTCGGCGTCCAGGAAGGCGCGGGCCGCCGCGGCGAAGGGCGGAAGCACCTTCTCCCAGGCGTCCGCCCCCGGCAGGATCAGCAGCGCGCTGTCCTCGGGCCGCAGACCGGCGATCGACAGGCCGGGCGACACCTGCATGCCGCCCGTGCTGATCACGGGCTCGCCGCTCTCGCCCACGTACACCACACGGTGTCCGGCGCCGGTCAGGGCGGTGGTGGCGTAGGGGACCTCCCAGTCGGCGAAGGTGTCGTAGACGGCGACGTGCACGGTCCTGCGTTCCATGGCTCCTCCTCGGAACCGCCCATCCGGTCGCATATGACAACATGCTGTCAATTCGACAGGACGCTGTCAAAAGACGGGCGCTAGGCTGGCCTCTGGAAAAGGGGGGCGGATGAGAGACGGCACCGGCGCCCGGACGTCCCGAGCCGTGCGGAGGCGCCCGTGATCCAGCGCAGCACACTGCGCGCGCAGATCGCGGACGCGCTGCGCGACGAGGTGCTCGCCGGGCGGCTCCCGGCCGGCCGGGGCTTCACGGTCAAGGAGATAGCCGAGCAGTACGGCGTCTCCGCCACCCCGGTGCGCGAGGCGCTCGTCGACCTGTCCGCGCAGGGCCTGCTGGACGTGGAGCAGCACCGGGGTTTCCGCGTCCACGTCTTCACGCCCGCCGACTACCGGGCCATGGTCCAGGCGCGTGCCCTGGTCGCCGAGGGCGTCTTCCGCGGATCCGCCGGAGCGGACCGGCCCGCCCCCGGCGACGAGCGGCTGGCCTCGGTGCGCCGCCGCGCAGAGGCGGCCGAGCGGGCCGCGCTCACCGGGGACCTGGACGTGCTCATCGGCTACGACCTGCGCTTCTGGCGGGAGCTGGGCGAGCTGAGGGGTAATCCCTACATAACCGAGTTCCTGGACCGGCTGCGCGTGCAGTGCTGGGTCTTCGCCGTACCGCACCTGCGCGAGCGGCCCGGCCTGCGGGACGTGCTGTGGACCGGCTACCGCGAGCTGGCCGAGGCGGTCGCGCACGGGGACGACACGGCGGCCGGGCGCCTCGTCGCGGCCTGCGACGAGCTCTGCCTCGCCCTCGTCGGGAAACTGGAGTGAGCGACTACTCTGTTGCGCCCGGATTCCGTACCGCCCGCGCCCGCCGTCCACCGCCTGCCGTATTGGAGTACCCGTTGGCCTGTGACCTCTGGCTGGTGCCGCTCGTCGACGTGCTGTGCCACAGCCCCGACAACCCCTTCGCCGAGGAACTCGCGTCGTACGACAGGGCACTGATCGCCGCCGGACTGCAGCCGGTCCCCGTCCACGGCTACATGCCGGGGCTGTCGGGCGATGTGGCGCCGGTCGCCGGCTTCGACTACGACGCGCTGCACTTCCTGCGCCGCGCCCACCTCCTCCAGCTCTGCGGCCTGGAGGTCACCCCGGTCGACGCGCTCGGCGGCGACTACGAGCAGCTGCTGGAGATGTTCGCCCCGACGGCCCAGCAGTCGCACCTGGTGTGGCACTACGACCACGCCGGCGCGTACGTCCCGGTCGACTTCGCCCATCCGCTCTTCGACGACGAACTCCTCGCCGGCGGCGGCCCGCTGGGCTCCAGCCACGGACTGCTGCGCGAACTCGAGGCGGTCGCCCCGTACCTGGGAATCGACCCGGCCAACCCGCCCCCGGCCCCGGCACCCCCGGCCCGTCCCACGGAACTGGACGAACCGGCCGCCGCCCCGGCGTACGACGCCGGGCCGTTCGCACGGGAGCGCCACGTCTGGCTGGGGCTGCACGCCGCGGCCACCCGGAGCCTGGCGCAGGGCTCCATGATCCTCTTCGGCTGACTCCCCGGCCGGGCTCCCGGCCGCCGCGGCACCGGCTGTCGTCGGCAGCCGTCAGCGCGGCCCCTCCGGGGGCCGCTGCCGCGGCATGCTCGGCCGGACGCCCGGCGGCATCGAGAAGCGGGCCGGCTGCGCGGCGGACTGCGCCGGGCGCGTCCTCCACGCGGAGGAGGTCAGCGACTGGGTGTGCAGCGGCGCCGGACCGGAGCGGAACTCCACCATCCAGGCGGCGGTCTCACCCCTCACCAGCTCGGTCACGTCCTCCGAGAAGCGCCGCAGCACCCCCAGGCACCGCTCGGCGGCCTCGCCGGCCGTGCCCTCGGTGGGCCCGAGCACCTCGCGCACGCTCTCCGAAGCCCAGTCGTACTGCAGCATCTCCAGCCGCCGCTGGACCGCCTGCGCCGTGGCGATGCCGCGCATCCAGCCCGAGGTCAGCCCGAACCAGCGGTCGCACCCCGCGCACACGGCCGCCAGCAGCAGTGCGGGGAACGCCCACAGAGCCGCACCGCGCACCCCGCCGGCCAGCTCCAGCAGCGGCAGACCGCCCCCGGCCGCCAGCCCGGCGGCGGTCCCCGCCCGCAGCGCCCTGGCCCACCGGCGCCTGCGCACCCGGTCGGCCAGATACCACTCCACGACCTCCAGCGCCCCGCTCTCCACCCACCGGTACAGCTCGTCCAGACGCTCGGCGGGCTCGCCCCAGTCCCCCAGCGGGAACGGCCGCCCGAGCAGATCCCCGTGCTCGCCCCGCCCCGTGCCGCCGCCCGTTCCGGGGCGCATCTCCGGCTGACTCACCCGCCACTCCCAACAAAGCCCTCGCTCGGATCCACTCGCGGACGGACCTCCCTCGGACCGCTCGGTGCCCCTTCCTACCCCCAAAAGTGGGAGGCCTCTCGGCCTTCGCGGCATTTCCGCCCATACGTGCATCCCGATTGGGTATACAGGCCCCGCTCTTCTCACCCGATGGAGTGAGAAGCGCGTTTCGGCTGCCGTCTCGCGCCTCTGACCACGCACGACACCGCCCGGGTCCCGCCGTCCGCCTGCCGGGCGGACCCGCCGGGGCCCGGGAAGGGACGGATAGGGTGCAGGGCGTGAAGGTCCTCGTCATCGGCGGCGGCGCCCGCGAACACGCCCTGTGCCGCTCCCTGTCCCTCGATCCCGACGTCACCTCGCTGCACTGCGCGCCCGGCAACGCCGGAATCGCCCAGGTGGCGGCCCTGCACTCCGTCGACGCGCTCGACGGCCCGGCCGTGGCCGCACTGGCCGCAGGGCTGGAGGCCGACCTCGTCGTGGTGGGGCCGGAGGCCCCGCTGGTGGCCGGGGTGGCCGACGCCGTGCGCGAGCGCGGCATCGCCGTCTTCGGCCCGTCGGCCGAGGCGGCCCGGCTGGAGGGCTCCAAGGCGTTCGCCAAGGAGGTCATGGCGGCCGCCGGGGTCCCCACGGCCCGCTCCTACGTGTGCACCACCGACGAGGAGACCGACCGCGCGCTGGACGCCTTCGGGCCTCCGTACGTCGTCAAGGACGACGGGCTGGCGGCGGGCAAGGGCGTCGTCGTCACCCCCGACCTGGAGGCCGCCCGCGCCCACGCCCGCGGCTGCGGGCAGGTGGTGGTCGAGGAGTACCTGGACGGCCCCGAGGTCTCCCTGTTCGCCGTGACCGACGGCGAGTGCGTCGTACCGCTGCGGCCCGCCCAGGACTTCAAGCGCGCCCACGACGGGGACGAGGGCCCCAACACCGGCGGCATGGGCGCCTACTCGCCGCTGCCCTGGGCCGACCCCAAGCTGGCCGACGAGGTGCTGACCACCGTCCTGCAGCCCACCGTGGACGAGATGCGCCGCCGCGGCACCCCCTTCTCCGGGCTGCTCTACGCGGGCCTGGCCATCACCTCGCGCGGGGTGCGCGTGGTGGAGTTCAACGCGCGCTTCGGCGATCCGGAGACCCAGGTCGTCCTGGCCCGTCTGAGGACCCCGCTGTCCGGGCTGCTGTACGCGGCGGCCACCGGCGCCCTGGCCGAGTTCCCGCCGCTGCGCTGGAGCGACGACGCGGCCGTCACCGTCGTCGTCGCCTCCGAGGGCTACCCCGTGTCCCCCCGCACGGGGGACGTGATCGAGGGCCTGGAGGAGGTCGCCGGGAAGGACGCCCCCACCGCGTACGTCCTCCACGCCGGCACCCGGCTGGACGGGGAGGGGCGCGTGGTCAGCACGGGCGGCCGGGTCCTGTCCGTCACGGCCACCGGAGCCGGGCTCGCCGAGGCACGTGAGCACGCCTACCGGGCGGTGTCCCGCATCCGGCTGGCGGGTTCGCACCACCGCGGCGACATCGCCGCCGCGGCGGCCGAGGCCGGGGAGGCGGCCGGGGAGGCGGCCGGGCAGGTCTGAGCCGGCGTCCGGCCGGGCGCCCCCGACAGGGGATTTCCGCACCCGGCTTTACCCAAAGCCATTCCATCGAGTGACCGCTTCCTCATCCGGCTGACGGCCACCCGGGCGCCGACTAGGGTTCCCGCGGACGGCTCCGGCAAGTGGCCCACCGCACATTGCGATGTCGGTCGCCGGTGCCACAGTGGGGGAGTGACGGCAGGCGCGGGGGAACGGCAAGGGGGTGAGCGGCTCATGGCGGTACCGGAGACGGGCGCGCGTTCGGCGCGCGACCACGCGCTGGCGGTCCTGAGGGTGTGCGGCGCCGCGCTGGGC
>NZ_JBXUOY010000040.1:0-28513 GCF_057196705.1 Streptomyces sp. ATLC9
CCCGCCCGCCCCCCCCCGCCCCCCCCCCCCCCCCCCCCCCCCCCCCCCCCCCCCCCCCCCCCCCCCCCCCCCCCCCCCCCCCCCCCCCCCCCCACCGCTCTCTCGTCGCAACCGTCCTCCGGCCCGCACGCGGGCTCTCTATGCCTGCGGCAGCGCCTCCAGCTGGGCGGAGATCCGGGCGATGTCCGCCTCGGCCTGCTGTCTGCGGGTGCGGATCTTGTCGACCACGTGGTCGGGGGCCTTGGCCAGGAAGCCCTCGTTGCCGAGCTTGGCCGTGGTCTGCGCCAGCTCCTTCTCGGCCGCCGCCAGATCCTTGGCCAGACGCTTGCGCTCGGCGGCGAAGTCGATCGCGCCGGACAGGTCCAGCTCCACTTTCGCGCCCGCCACCGGCAGGGACGCGGTGGCCCGGAAGTCCTCGCCGGCCGGCCGCATGCGCAGCAGGGAGCGGATGGCCGCCTCGTGGACGGCCAGCGCCGTCCCGTCCAGGGTGAGGCGGGCCGGGACGCGCTGGCCGGGCTGGAGGCCCTGGTCGGCGCGGAAGCGGCGGACCTCGGTGATCACCTGCCGCAGGGTGGCGATCTCCTGCTCGGCCGCGGTGTCGCGGAAGCCGGGGTCGGAGGGCCAGTCCGCGACCACCACGGACTCCCCGCCCGTCAGCGTCGTCCACAGCGTCTCGGTGACGAACGGCATCACCGGGTGGAGCAGCCGCAGCGTGGTGTCCAGGACCTCGCCCAGGACGCGGGCGGAGGCGCGGGCCGCGTCGCCGCCCGCGGCGAAGGTGGTCTTGGACAGCTCGACGTACCAGTCGAAGACCTCGTCCCAGGCGAAGTGGTAGAGGAGGTCGGAGAGCTTGGCGAACTGGTAGTCGTCGTAGTACGCGTCCACCTCGGCCACGACCGTGTTCAGCCGGGAGAGGATCCAGCGGTCGGTGGACGACAGCTCCTCGGGTGCGGGCAGGTCGCCCTCGACCGTGGCGCCGTTCATCAGCGCGAAGCGGGTGGCGTTCCAGACCTTGTTGGCGAAGTTGCGGGAGGCCTGGACCCAGTCCTCGCCGATGGGGACGTCGACACCGGGGTTGGCGCCGCGCGCGAGGGTGAAGCGCAGCGCGTCGGAGCCGTACTCGTCCATCCAGTCCAGCGGGTTGACCGCGTTGCCGAAGGACTTCGACATCTTCTTGCCGAACTGGTCGCGGACCATGCCGTGCAGCACGATCTGGCGGAACGGCGGGGTTCCGTCCATCGCGTAGAGGCCGAACATCATCATCCGGGCGACCCAGAAGAAGAGGATGTCGTAGCCGGTGACCAGGATGGAGTTCGGATAGAACTTCGCGAGGCTCTCGGTCTTCTCCGGCCACCCGAGGGTGGAGAACGGCCACAGGCCGGAGGAGAACCAGGTGTCCAGCACGTCGCTGTCCTGGTACCAGCCCTCGCCTGCCGGGGGCTCCTCGTCCGGGCCGACGCAGACGGTCTCGCCGTTCGGGCCGTACCAGACCGGGATGCGGTGACCCCACCACAGCTGACGGGAGATGCACCAGTCGTGGAGGTTGTCGACCCAGCCGAAGTAGCGGGACTCCATCTCCTTGGGGTGGATGGCGACCCGCCCGTCGCGCACCGCGTCGCCGGCGGCCCGCGCCAGCGGACCGACCTTCACCCACCACTGCATCGACAGCCGCGGCTCGATGGTCGTCTTGCAGCGCGAGCAGTGGCCGACGGAGTGAACGTAGGGGCGCTTCTCGGCGACGATGCGCCCCTCGGCGCGCAGCGCGCCGACGACCGCCGAACGCGCCTCCAGCCGGTCCAGGCCCTGGAACGGACCGTGGGCGGTGATGACCGCGTGCTCGTCCATGACCGTGATGCCCGGCAGGTCGTGGCGGCGGCCGATCTCGAAGTCGTTCGGGTCGTGCGCCGGGGTGACCTTGACGGCGCCGGTGCCGAACTCGGGGTCCACGTGCTCGTCGGCGACGACGGGGACGCGCCGGCCGGTGAGCGGCAGCTCGATCCCGGTGCCGACGAGGTGGGCGTAGCGCTCGTCGTCGGGGTGGACGGCCACGGCGGTGTCGCCGAGCATCGTCTCGGCACGGGTGGTGGCCACGACGATGGAGTCCTCGCCCTCCCCGTAGCGGATCGAGACCAGCTCGCCGTCCTGGTCGGCGTACTCCACCTCGATGTCGGAGATGGCCGTCAGACAGCGCGGGCACCAGTTGATGATCCGCTCGGCGCGGTAGATCAGCTCGTCGTCGTAGAGCCGCTTGAAGATCGTCTGGACTGCGCGGGAGAGGCCCTCGTCCATGGTGAAACGCTCACGGGACCAGGCGACGCCGTCGCCCAGCCGCCGCATCTGGCCGGAGATCTGCCCGCCGGACTCCGACTTCCACTGCCACACCCGCTCCACGAACGCCTCGCGGCCCAGGTCGTGGCGGGACTTGTCCTCCTTGGCCAGCTCGCGCTCGACGACGTTCTGGGTGGCGATGCCCGCGTGGTCCATGCCGGGCTGCCACAGCGTCTCGTGGCCCTGCATCCGCTTGCGGCGGGTGAGGGCGTCGATCAGCGTGTGCTCGAAGGCGTGGCCCAGGTGCAGGCTGCCGGTGACGTTGGGCGGCGGGATGACGATCGTGTACGGCGGCTTGCCGCTCCCCGCGTCCGCCTCGAAGTAACCGCGCTCTACCCAGCGCTCGTACAGCTTCCCCTCCACCTCGGCCGGAACGTACTGGGTCGGCAGGTCGGCATGGGCGCTGTTCGACGGCTCCGCCCCCGCGGGGGTCGGGCTCTGCTGAGTGTTCTCGGTCACGACGGCCAGTGTACGGGCGGCCGTGCGGCGGTCTCGAACCGGTTTGGGGGTCCGGGTGACGGGGCCGCGCCGGGGTCCGTCAGGATGGGACGGCTCGTCCACGAACACGTCCGGTCAACGGGGGGTCCGGCGTGAGCCGCAACCAGCCGCCGCGGCCGCCGTACGGCGGCCCCCAGCCGGGGTACGGCCGCGTGCTGCCGGCGGCGCGGTGCGCTCAGGCGCTCTTCTCGCGCGGCCCCTGCCCCTGGTCGCGCTCGCCGCGGGAGCGGGGCACCAGGGTGGGGTTGACGTTGGAGTGGACGACGTCCTCGGTGATCACCACACGCGCCACGTCCTTGCGCGAGGGGACCTCGTACATCACCGACATCAGGACCTCCTCCATGATCGCGCGCAGACCGCGCGCCCCGGTGCCGCGCAGGATCGCCTGGTCGGCGATGGCCTCCAGCGCCGGGCGGTCGAAGTCCAGCTCCACACCGTCGAGCTCGAAGAGCCGCTGGTACTGCTTGACCAGTGCGTTGCGCGGCTCCACCAGGATCTTCAGCAGGGCCTCGCGGTCGAGGTTGTGGACGGAGGTGATGACCGGGAGGCGGCCGATGAACTCCGGGATCATGCCGAACTTGACCAGGTCCTCGGGCATGACGTCCTCGAACTGGTTGCTGGCCTCGATCTCGCGCTTGGAGCGGATCGTGGCGCCGAAGCCGATGCCCTTGGCCCCCGCCCGGGACTCGATGATCTTCTCCAGCCCGGCGAAGGCGCCGCCCACGATGAACAGCACGTTCGTGGTGTCGATCTGGATGAACTCCTGGTGGGGGTGTTTGCGTCCGCCCTGCGGCGGCACGGAGGCGGTGGTGCCCTCCAGGATCTTCAGCAGCGCCTGCTGCACGCCCTCGCCGGAGACGTCGCGGGTGATCGACGGGTTCTCGCTCTTGCGGGCGACCTTGTCGATCTCGTCGATGTAGATGATCCCGGTCTCGGCCTTCTTCACGTCGTAGTCGGCGGCCTGGATCAGCTTCAGCAGGATGTTCTCGACATCCTCGCCCACGTAGCCGGCCTCGGTCAGGGCGGTGGCGTCGGCGATGGCGAAGGGTACGTTCAGCATCCGGGCGAGGGTCTGCGCCAGCAGCGTCTTGCCGGAGCCGGTGGGGCCCAGCAGGAGGATGTTGGACTTGGCCAGTTCGATGCCGTCGTCGCGGCCCTGCGAGCCGCCGTTCTCCCCGGCCTGCACCCGCTTGTAGTGGTTGTAGACGGCGACGGAGAGAGCCTTCTTGGCTGCCTCCTGGCCGACGACGTACCCCTCGAGGAACTCGTAGATCTCACGCGGCTTGGGCAGTTCGTCCCAGCGCATCTCGGAGGTGTCGGCGAGCTCTTCCTCGATGATCTCGTTGCAGAGGTCGATGCACTCGTCGCAGATGTAGACGCCCGGCCCCGCGATGAGCTTCTTCACCTGCTTCTGGCTCTTGCCGCAGAACGAGCACTTGAGCAGATCGCCGCCGTCACCGATGCGTGCCACGAGGTGCTTCTCCTTCGCCTGGGATCCGTCGAGTTCCGCGAACCCGGGTGCTTGCTCTGGGCCTTGGCGGGGGCGGCCCCCGGACCCCTTATGACGGTACCTTGCCCAACCCCCTGAACGGGCCCCCCTCGGACCGACTCGACCCGAGGGGGGCGGAAATGTTCGAAGGATCCCGCAGGCTCAGCCCAGCCCCACCGAGGTCTTGCGGGTGGAGATGATCTGGTCGATCAGGCCGTACTCCAGCGACTCCTCGGCGGTGAGGATCTTGTCGCGCTCGATGTCCTGGCTGATCTGCTCGATCGGCTTGTTGGAGTGCTGGGCGAGCATCTCCTCCAGCTGGGTGCGCATCCGCTGCACCTCGTTGGCGGCGATCTCCAGGTCGGAGACCTGACCGCGGCCGGTCTCGCTGTAGGGCTGGTGGATCAGGATCCGCGCGTTGGGCAGCGCCATCCGCTTGCCGGGGGTGCCGGCGGCCAGCAGCACGGCCGCGGCGGAGGCCGCCTGGCCCATGCAGACGGTCTGGATGTCCGGCTTGACGAACTGCATCGTGTCGTAGATGGCCGTCAGCGCCGTGAAGGAGCCGCCGGGGCTGTTGATGTAGACCGAGATGTCGCGGTCGGGGTCCATCGACTCCAGGCACAGCAGCTGCGCCATGACGTCGTTGGCGGAGGCGTCGTCGATCTGCACACCGAGGAAGATCACGCGCTCCTCGAAGAGCTTCGCGTACGGGTCGTACTCGCGCACGCCCTGCGAGGTGCGCTCCACGAAGCGCGGAACGACGTAGCGGGACTCGGCCGACGGCCCGGTGTAACGGGCCTCGAGGCGGTCATGGATCCCGGCCCCGGGGAAGCTGTGCTGACTGTTCATGTGGCTGTACACCGTTCTGGAGAGATGGACGGGCTGCGGTGTCGAGCTGCGGGCGGTCAGGCGCTCACGCGCCCGTACCACCGCCGCCCGGAAGCTGCGTGGCGGAGCCGTAGACCTCGTCGATCAGGCCGTACTCCTTGGCCTCCTGGGCGGTGAACCAGCGGTCGCGGTCGGCGTCGCGGGTCCACTGCTCCTCGCTCTGGCCGGTGTGCAGCGCGGACAGCCTCGTCATCTTCTTCTTGGTGCGCAGCAGCTGTTCGGCGTGGATCTTGATGTCCGAGGCCGAGCCCGCCAGGCCCGCGGAGGGCTGGTGGATCAGGATCTCCGCGTTCGGCAGGGCGAAGCGCTTGCCGGGGGTGCCCGCGCTCAGCAGGAACTGGCCCATGGACGCGGCCAGGCCCATGGCGATGGTCACCACGTCGTTCTTGATGTACTGCATGGTGTCGTAGATCGCCATGCCGGCCGTGATCGAGCCGCCCGGGCTGTTGATGTAGAGGTAGATGTCCTTGTCCGGGTCAGCGGCCAGGAGGAGCAGCTGAGCGGTGATCCTGTTGGCGATGTCGTCGTCGACCGGCTGGCCGAGGAAGATGATCCGCTCGTTGAGCAGTCGGTTGTAGACCTGGTCGCCGAGGCCACCGATGGTCGGCTCGGTGGCGGCGGAAGGCATCGGAAGCGTCACGTGTCCACCTGCTCGTATACGGACGGCCGCGGTCTGCCGCAGGGCCGTCTCTGTGGTCTTCGTCTGTACTTGGACCCTAACGCGCGGGTCCGACTGCGCCATCCCGGTCCGAGAACTGTTCGCTGTTAGCGCAGGGAGCGTTCCCGCAGGTGAGGTCGGCGTGTTCCGCCGTACGCGAACGGGCCCGCACGCGGTGTCGCGTACGGGCCCGTTGGGCCGGTCGTGGGGCGGGGCGCCCCGCGGATCAGCCCTCGGACTTCTCGCCGCCCTGCTCGGCGGACCCGGCGGGGGCCTCGGCGGTCCCGCCGGACTCCTCCTCGCCCTCCTCGTCCTCCATGGAGACGACCTCGCCGTTGGTGTCGGTGACCTTGGCGGCCTCGACGACGACCGCGAGGGCCTTGCCGCGGGCGACCTCGCCGACGAGCATCGGCACCTGGCCGCCCTCGACGACGGCCTGGGCGAACTGGTCGGGGCTCATGCCGGAGGACTGGGCGCGCCGCATGAGGTGCTCGGTGAGCTCCTCCTGGTTGACGTTCAGCTTCTCCTTGTTGACCAGCTCGTCGAGGATGAACTGGGTCCGGATACCCTTCTCCGCCTGCTCCTTGAGCTCGTTCTCGAACTCCTCCTCGGTCTTCTCCTGCATCTTCAGGTAGGCCGCGAGGTCCATGCCGAGCTGTGCGAGCTGGTGGTTGACCAGGTTGTGCTTGCGGGTGTTGATCTCGTCCTGGAGGAGCTTCTCGGGCACCGGGACCTCGACCAGGGAGATCAGCTCGTCGAGCACCTTCTCCTGGGCCTGGGTGGCCTGGTCGTACTTCTTCATCCGCTCCAGGCGCTTGCGGCTGTCGGCCCGCAGCTCCTCAAGGGTGTCGAACTCGCTGGCCATCTGGGCGAAGTCGTCGTCCAGCTCGGGCAGTTCACGAGCGGAGACGGAGGTGACATCGACCTTGACCTCGGCCTCGCGGCCGGCGGCGGAGCCGCCCTTGAGGTCGGAGGTGAAGGTCGCGGAGCCGCCGGCCTCCAGACCGGTGACGGCCTCGTCGATGCCGTCCAGCAGCTCACCGGAGCCGATGGTGTAGTCGACGCCCTCGGCGACGCCGTCCTCCAGGACCTCGCCGTCGACCCGGGCCTCCAGGTCGATCTTGACGACATCGCCCTCGGCGGCGGCCCGCTCGACGACGGTGGTGGAGGCGAAGCGCTCGCGGAGCTGCTCGACCGACTTCTCCACGTCCTCGTCGCCGACCTCGACGGCGTCGACGGTGACCTCGATGCCGGAGTAGTCCGGGATCTCGATGGCGGGGCGGACGTCCACCTCGGCGGTGAACGCGAGAAGCTCGTTGTCCTTGAGCTCGGTGATGTCGACCTCGGGCTGGCCGAGCGGGCTCAGCTCACCCTCCTCGACTGCGTCCTGGTAGAGCTTGGGGAGCGCGTCGTTGACGGCCTCCTCCAGGACAGCGCCCCGGCCGAACCGCTGGTCGATCACCCGGGCGGGAACCTTGCCCTTGCGGAAGCCGGGCACGGTGACCTGCTGGTTGATCTTCTTGTACGCCGCGTCGAGGCTGGGCTTGAGCTCCTCGAAGGGCACCTCGACAGTGAGCCGAACCCGGGTGGGGTTCAGGGTCTCCACGGCGCTCTTCACGGTCGGTCTCCTTGGGGGCTGACTGCTGGGACTTCGTACTTCTTGTGGGGCGCCCCGCACGCAGACACGACACAGACAGGCGCGTCTTTCATAGTACGTGGTCGGGGTGGCCGGATTCGAACCGACGGCCTTCCGCTCCCAAAGCGGACGCGCTACCAAGCTGCGCCACACCCCGTCCGTGCGACACGTAGAGTACATGCCGTACGATGCGGAGCGTGCCGCACACGGTTCACGGTCGGCCGGCTGCGGTCTGTATGATCTGCCTGCCGCGTGAACGACGGCGGCGCCGCGGGCGTAGCTCAATGGTAGAGCCCCAGTCTTCCAAACTGGCTACGCGGGTTCGATTCCCGTCGCCCGCTCCGCTGTTTGCCTGCGCGCCCGCTTTCCGGGCCCCCTCAGAAAGTGATCTGGTTGATCGACTCGGCGAGCGAGTCGAGGAAGCGGGTGATCGACGGGGCGATACCCGTGGAGGCCAGGAAGAAGCCGAAGAGGATCGCGACGAGCGCGGGCCCCGCCTTCAGCGAGCCGCTGCGCATGAGAACGACCATGATGATCGCCAAGAGCAGCACCACAGACAGTGAAATGGCCACAACTGATCACACCCTCGGTCGCAACGCCTCTGCGCCGGCCGCGCCGGCCCGGGAACCCTCCACCGCGTTCCCGGCGTGACCATCGTGCCACCAACTGCCGCGTTGGTGGAGGCAGGTGGAGGATCGGCGGGCCCCGGGCGTGTCAGGCGGGCCGGGTCCGCCGGACCGCTCCCGCCCTGCGCCGCACCGGGCCCGCGCGTCACACGCCGGCGTTTCGGACCGGATCTTCCGAGAACATTCCCAATAACTTCACCGCCGGAATTCGGCGGTGCCGCGATCCGCTCCGGACGGCGAAACCCCGAGGGAGGGAGCGACACCTCCCCGAGGGGCAAATCAGACACGAACGGAAGAAAAGGACGAACAAATGGGACTTAACGAGCACAATGCAAAAGGGGCCGCTTTCCACGGGCTGCCCGAGAGGCGCCGGTCACAATTCCCCGTTCCGGAGGCGTTGAGAACTCCCCGGATTTACCTCCGGCCGGGTTCCCACTAAGGTGCGGCAGATGTTCCAGGTCGGCCACGAGCGCTCGCCGCGCCCTCCCGCCAGGCCCGACGCGGCCGCACCGTCCGCGCCATCCGCACCGGAGACCGGCCGGACCGGGCCGGGAGGCGGAACGGGCGGAGCCGGGCGGCGGGACGCCTTCTTCGACAACGCCAAGTTCCTGGCGATCGCGCTGGTCGTGGTGGGACACGCCTGGCGGCCGGTGATCGACGACTCGCGGGCGGTGCTGGCGGCCTACAACTTCGTGTACGCCTTCCACATGCCAGCCTTCATCATCGTCTCCGGCTACTTCTCCCGAAGCTTCGACATGCGCCCGAGCCGGGTGCGGCGGCTGGTGACCGGCGTACTCGTGCCGTATCTGCTCTTCGAGACCGCCTACAGCCTGTTCAGGAAGGCGGCGGACTCCCCGGAGCACCCCATAAGCCTGCTCGATCCCTGGTACCTGACCTGGTTCCTGGTCGCGCTGTTCGTGTGGCGGCTGACGACACCCGTCTGGAAGGTCCTGCGCAGGCCCCTGCCGATAGCCCTGGGCATCGCCCTGCTGGCCTCGGTCTCACCCGGCATCGGCAACGACCTGGACCTCCAGCGGGTGCTGCAGCTCCTGCCGTTCTTCGTCCTCGGCCTCTGCCTGCGGCCCGAGCACTTCGAGCGCGTGCGGCGGCGCGGGGCGCGGCTGCTGAGCGTGCCCGTGGCCGCCGCGGCGCTGGTCTTCGCGTACTGGTCGGGCCCCCGGATGAACTTCGAGTGGTTCTACCACAACAGCAGCGGCCAGGAGCTCGGCGTGCCCTGGTGGATCGGCGTCGCCATGAACCTCGCGATGTTCGCCTGCTCCCTGGTGCTGACCGCCTGCTTCTTCGCCTGGGTCCCCCGGCGCCACACGTGGTTCACCGCACTGGGCGCGGGGACGCTGTACGCCTACCTGCTGCACGGCTTCCTGGTCCAGGCCTCGCGGATCTTCGGGTGGTACGACGCGTTCCCCTGGATCGCCACACCGGCCGGCATCGTCGCGCTGACGATCGGCGCCGTGGCCCTGGCGGCCGTGCTGTGCGGCTCTCCGGTGCGGCGGGCGTTCCGGTTCGCGATGGAGCCCAGGATGGACTGGCTCTTCGGACGGGACGCCGCCGAGGACGCCCGGCGGCGCTCCGCCGCCCCGGCAGGCCCGGTGGACTCGGCCGGGGCGGCGGAGCCCTCCGGTACGGGCGGCTCGCGCTGACCACCCGCCCGGGGTCTCACCGGTCCGCGGCGCCGTACGGCTCACGCAGGCCCTGCCTGATCTCCCTCAGGATCCTGCGGCTGAGTCCGTCGGCGCCGCGCGTCGTCTCCGGCAGCCGGTGGCGCGGGGTGAGGCGCGGGGTGTGGGCGCAGGCGTGGTCCAGGCCGATCCCGTGCCCGGCGGAGACGAAGACCGGTTTGACGCCGGGGCGGGTGCGCAGCGCGCGGCCCACGGTCTCGGCCGGACCGGCCGCGGCACGGATCCGCTCCTGCTCGGCCTCCGCCTCGGTGACCGCCACCGCGGGGTCCTGCCCGCCGTACCGGCCGTGCCCTCGTCAGTCACGGCGGATCAGCAGTAGGGCACGGTCGTCGTTGACGTCGCGGGCGACGGCCTCGATCAGGTGCCAGGCGGCTCCCGCGAAGCCGGTGACGACATAGCGGTCGGCCTCCCCCATGAGCCTGTCGATGCCCTCGGTCAGCTCCCGTTCGGCGGTCTCCACCAGGCCGTCGGTGAAGAGCATCAGGACGTCGCCCGGGCGCAGACCGCCCTTGACCGGGTCGAACCGGGCGCCGTCGTAGACGCCCAGCAGCGGTCCCTCGGCGTTCTTCTCCTCCCAGCGGCCGCTGCCCGCGTTGAGCTGGAGGGCCGGGACGTGGCCCGCGGAGAACAGCTCGTAGTCGCCGCTGTCGAGATCGAGGACGAGGTGGACGGAGGTCGCGAAGCCCTCCTGCCAGTCCTGGCGCAGCAGGTAGTCGTTGGCGGCCGGGAGGAAGGCGTGCGGGGGCAGGGAGCCCAGCAGTCCGCCGAAGGCGCCGGACAGCAGCAGCGCGCGGGAGCCCGCGTCCATGCCCTTGCCGGAGACGTCGGTGAGGACGGCCTCCAGGGTGCGGCGGTCGGGCCCGGTGAGGGTGGCGACGACGAAGTCGCCGGAGAAGGACTGCCCGCCCGCCGGACGCAGCGCCATCTCCCGGTGCCAGCCCACGGGCAGCTTCGGCAGCTTGCTCTGGACGCGGATGCGTTCGCGCAGGTCGAACAGCATGGTGTTGCCGCGCCGCCAGGGGACGCCGACCCGGCTGCGGAACTGGGCGATCAGCAGACCGGAGAGCCCGACCGCGCCCACCACCAGGACGGTCCCCGGTGTGACACGGCCGGGCCCGGCCGTGTACGGGCCGAGCACGGTGGCCTCCACGATCAGGGCGCCGGCCGCGGCGGCGTACAGGACCAGCAGGCTGGCCGGGCGCAGCAGCAGACCGCCCGCGATGACCGGCAGCACCAGACCCTCGGGCGCGAACCACAGCGGCTCGGCGGTCGTGGCGTAGGCGAGGGCGGGGACGGTGGCGAGCAGGGCGGCGAAGGCGATCCGGTCGGATCCGTCGCCGCGGAAGTAGTCGACGGCGGAGCGGCGCAGGACGGTGCGGGCCCGGCGGACGGCCTTGCGGACCTGGTGCAACCGGGGCGCGGGGAGGGTGTTGCCCGTGCGACCTGCCATGTCAGGGACCTTATCCACCCGTTCGGGGGTCCGTCGATTCCCGACATGGGGTGACCTGAAACGGTGTTCGATAAGCAGTCGCCCCGCTTCTGTCTCCCTGATAGGGATGGGTCCATGATGAGTACGAATCTGCGGGTGCTGCGTCCCGAGGAGTGGGACGACTGGTTCGAAAAGCTCGAACTCGCCTTCGGGGAGTCCGAGCCGCCCGAGGCCCGGGCACTGTGGCGGGAGCTGACGGAGTTCGAGCGGGCGGTCGCCGTCCGGGACGGGGAGGAGATCGTCGGTACGGCCTGTGCGTTCTCCTTCCGCATGTCGGTGCCCGGTGGCGCGATCGTGCCCGCCGGCGGGCTGTCGATGGTCAGCGTGGCCGCCACACACCGGCGGCGCGGCATCCTGACCTCCATGATGCGCCGGCAGCTGGACGACGCGCGGGCGGCCGGGGAGCCGCTGGCGGTGCTGACCGCCTCGGAGCCGGCGATCTACGGACGCTTCGGGTACGGCGTGGCGGCCCGCCATGTGCGCGCCCGGATCGACAGGGACCGGGTGCGCCCGCAGGTGCCGCCGGGCACGGACGGGGTCAGGCTGCGGAACGCCGATCCGGTCGCGGCACTGGAGGAGTGCGAGAAGCTGTACGCCCGTCTGGTGCCTTCCCGGCCCGGCATGCTGGAGCGGCGTCCGGGCTGGGAGCGGCAGGGCGTACTGGATCCCGGGGGCTGGCGGGAGGGCGCGTCGGCGCTGCGCTGCGTGCTGGCCGAGGCGGACGGCGAACTGCGCGGATACGCCCGCTACGCCGTCAAGCCGGAGTGGGGTGTGGCCGGCCCGAACGGCACGGTGCTGGTGCACGATCTGGAGGCGCTGGACCCGGCGGCGCGCGCGGCGCTGTGGCGCTTCCTGTTCGGGATCGACCTGACCTCGGTGGTGGAGGCGAAGTCCCGTCCGGTGGACGATCCCCTGTTCCATCTGGTCGGCGACATCCGCCGGTGCGGTCTCCTCCTGCGCGATCTGCTGCATCTGCGCCCGGTGGAGGTGGGCGCGGCGCTGGCGGCCCGCCGCTACGCGGCGCCGGTGGATGTGGTGCTGGAGGTGGAGGACTCCTTCTGCCCATGGAACGCGGGGCGCTGGCGGCTGACCGGCGACGCCTCGGGCGCCTCCTGCGAGCGCACCGGTGATGCCGCTGAACTGACTCTGGGGGCACAGGAGTTGGGCGAGGCCTACCTGGGCGGTACGTCCCTGGCCGCGCTGGCGGGCGCCGGGCGGGTGCGGGAACTGCGTCCCGGGGCGCTGGCCGGGGCCGCGACCGCGTTCGCCTGGCCCGTCGCGCCGTGGCTGCCGCACGGCTTCTGACGGCTCGGGCCAAGGGCCCGAGAGAGCGGCGGGCCGGCGGGTCAGGGCTTCTGGCAGCCGGGGCACCAGAACAGGTTGCGTGCGGCCAGCGGGGCGGTGCGGATCTCCTGGGCGCAGACGTGGCAGGGCATCCCGGTCCGGCGGTAGACGTACACCTCGCCGCCGTGGTCGTCCACGCGCGGCGGGCGGCCCATGGCCTCGGGGGTGTGCTCGGGCCGTACGGTGTCGATGCGGTTGTTCCGCACGCCCTCGCGCATCAGCTCGGCCAGATCCGCCCAGAGCGCCTCCCACTCGGCCCGGGTGAGGTCCCTGCCCGCGCGGTAGGGGTCGATGTTGTGCCGGAAGAGGACCTCGGCGCGGTAGACGTTGCCGACGCCCGCGACGACCTTCTGGTCCATCAGCAGCGCGGCGACCGTGCTGCGACTGCGGGAGATCCGCGCCCAGGCCCGCTCGGGGTCGGCGTCGGGGCGCAGCGGGTCGGGACCCAGGCGGCCGGTGACCGCGTCCTTCCCCGCCGCCGTGAGCAGCTCGCAGGTGTTGGGACCGCGCAGGTCGGCGTAGGCGGCGGGCGCCTCGGCGGTGGCCAGGCGCAGGCGTATCAGCCCGACGGGTGCGGGTGGCGCTCCCTCGCCGAGGGCGAAGGAGCCGTACAGGCCGAGGTGGATGTGGATCCACTCGCCGTCGGCCTCCCCCTCGAACCGGGGGAAGCCGAGGAAGAGGTGTTTGCCGTGGGCGTCGGCGACGCCCAGCGTCCGGCCGTCGACGAGGGCGGCTCCGCCCTCGAAGCGGCCCTGGGGGCTGGAGGCGTGGACGGGCCGGCCGCCGAACCTGTCGTCGAGGTCGGCGGCCAGCCGGTGGATGGTGTGGCCTTCTGGCACGGGTGCGGGCCGGTCCTTGCCGGGGTCAGTCCCGCTGGGGGTGGTGGGCGGGGACGGGCGGGAGGTTCCCGGTCCGCTCGTAGGACGAGAGCATGTCGATGCGGCGGATGTGCCGCTCGTCGCCGGAGAACGGGGTGTCGAGGAAGGCCCGCACGAAGGAGACGACCTCCTCGGTGGTGTGCATCCGGGCACCGACGCTGATCACGTTGGCGTCGTTGTGCTCCCGGCCCAGCCTGGCGGTCTCCACGCTCCACGCCAGCGCGGCCCGCACCCCCTTGACCTTGTTGGCGGCGATGGCCTCGCCGTTGCCCGAACCGCCGATGACGATGCCCAGGGAGTCCTCGTCGTCGGCCGTCTGCTCCGCGGCGCGCAGACAGAAGGGCGGGTAGTCGTCAGCCGCGTCGTAGATGTGCGGGCCGCAGTCGACGGGCTCGTGCCCTGCCTCCTTCAGCCACTGGACGAGGTGGTTCTTCAGTTCGTAGCCGGCATGGTCGGAGCCGAGGTACACGCGCATGGGGCGGAAGTCTATTCGGGCTCGGATCAGGACTTGCGCCCGACCAGCTTCCAGGCCGCGGGGAGGGCTCCCATGGCCAGGGCCGCCTTGAGCGCGTCGCCGATCAGGAAGGGCACCAGACCGGCCGCGACGGCCTGGCCGGCGGACATGCCCGTGGCCAGGGCCAGGTAGGGGACGCCGACGGCGTAGATGATCGCGGTGCCCACGGCCATGGTGCCGGCGGTGCGCAGCGCGCCGCGGTCACCGCCCCGGCGGGCCAGGGCGCCGACGGCGACGGCGGCCAGCAGCATGCCGATGACGTAGCCGAGGGAGGGCATCGCGGCGCCGGAGGCGCCCTCGGCGAACCACGGCATTCCGGCCACGCCCGCGGCGGCGTACAGGCCCATGGAGGCCAGGGCGCGGCGGGGGCCCAGGCCGGCGCCGAGCAGCAGCGCGGCGAAGGTCTGGCCGGTGACGGGGACGGGCGAGCCCGGCACGGGGACCGCGAGCTGCGCGGCCACCCCGGTGAGCGCGGCGCCGCCGAGGACCAGGGCCGCGTCGCGCAGGCGGGCGCGGGCGGCGGTGGAGGCGGGCAGGACGTCGGCGAGGACGGCGCCCGGGCGGACGGTGGCTGCGGCGGTGGCAGAGGTGCTCATCACGGCTCCGGTCTCGTGAGGACTTCGGGGGACGCCCCGACGTTAACCGACGTTAGCCCCGGTGCCCCCGTGAGATTGGCGACAAAGAAGGGCGGGTCGAGCTTGTGGGAGGCGGCTGGAGAGTGGGTGGAGGAGTGCGCGCCGGCGTGCGTCCTCCGGTGCGCGCCGCCGGCTCGTCCGCGAACCGCCAAGGCGTCCGGATACCGGACAGGAGGGCGAGGGACGTTGCCGCCGACCGGGTCGGGCGCCCACACTTGCCGGGTGCGGAGCCAACTGCTCCGTTTCTTCCCGACTCCCTGGACGGCACCTTCCCCATGTCCGGCACGCCCGATGTGAAGACCACCGCCTCCCCCCGCCGGGAGGCGGACGGCACCGAGCGCTCCGCCCTCTCCCCCGGCCTCAAGCAGCGCCATCTGTCGATGATCGCCCTCGGCGGCGTGATCGGCGCCGGCCTCTTCGTCGGCTCCGGCGCGGGCATCGCCGCCGCGGGCCCGTCCATCGTCCTGGCCTACGCCGCCTCCGGGCTGCTGGTGATGCTGGTGATGCGGATGCTCGGCGAGATGTCCGCCGCCCACCCGGCCTCCGGCTCCTTCTCCGTGCACGCCGAGCGCGCGATCGGCCCGTGGGCGGGCTTCACCGCCGGGTGGATCTTCTGGGTGCTGCTGTGCGTGGCCGTGGCCGTGGAGGCGCTGGGCGCGGCGACGATCATGGCGGGCTGGCTCCCGGGCACCCCGCAGTGGCTGTGGGTGGCCGTCTTCATGGCGGCGTTCACCGGCAGCAACCTGCTGGCCGTGCGGAACTTCGGCGAGTACGAGTTCTGGTTCGCGGCCCTGAAGGTCGCCGCGATCGCCCTCTTCATCGTCCTGGGTCTCGTGGCCGTCCTCGGCCTGCTGCCCGGCACGCCCTCCCCCGGCCTGGACAACCTCACCGGGCAGGGCGGCTTCCTGCCCAACGGCGCGGAGGGCCTGGTCGTCGGCCTGCTGGCCTCGGTCTTCGCCTACGGCGGACTGGAGACGGTGACCATCGCCGCGGCCGAGTCGCGAGACCCGGTGCGGGGCGTGGCCAGGGCCGTGCGCACGGCGATGTGGCGCATCGCCGTCTTCTACGTCGGCTCGATCGCGGTGATCGTCACCCTGATCCCCTGGGACGAGGAGTCGGTGCTCGCCGGCCCGTACGCCGCCGTGCTGGACCACGTCGGCGTCCCGGCCGCCGCCGAGGTCATGAACGTGGTGGTGCTGGTCGCCCTGCTGTCGGCCATGAACGCCAACATCTACGGTGCCTCGCGGATGGCGTACTCCCTGGTCGCCCGGGGCGAGGGCCCGGCCGTACTGGGTCGGGTCAGCGGCGGGGTGCCGCGCCGGACGGTGCTCGCCTCGGCCGCCTTCGGGTTCTTCGCCGTGCTGCTGAGCTTCTGGTGGCCCGACACCGTCTTCGCCTGGCTGCTGAACATGGTGGGCGCCGCCGTGCTGGTGGTGTGGGGCTTCATCGCCGCCTCCCAGCTGATCACCCGCCGCAGGCTGGAGCGGGAGGCGCCGGAGCGGCTGGTGGTGCGCATGTGGCTGTTCCCCGTGCTGACCTGGCTGTCGCTGGCGGGGGTGGCCGCCGTGCTGCTGCTGATGCTGCGCGAGGGCGACACCCGCACCCAGCTGGCCTTCACCGCCGCACTCACCCTGGCCCTGTCGGCGGCCGGGCTGGTGCGGCAGCGGCGGGCGGGGCGGGCGCCCGCCGAGGCGGCGCGCGAGCGGTAGCCGCCGCGCCTCCGTACGCCCCGGCGGCATGGTTGCCCATCAGTTCTTGTTGCGCATGACATACGACAAGAACGGGGCGCGGGGCCTCGTGCCGTACGGCCTCCCCGCCGCACCGGGCTCCGGTCCCGTACCGCCGGCCGCCCTCGCGGTCGTCTTCTCGCCCTCGCGTGCCACGGGCGGCCGGCGGTACGGGAGACTCCCGCCCCCGGGACGGGAGCGGGGGCGGGGCTCAGTCGAACTTCGGGTCCTCCGTGCGGGTCCGCTTCAGCTCGAAGAAGCCCGGGGTGGAGGCCACCATCAGCGTGCCGTCCCACAGCCTGGCCGCGGCCTCGCCCTTGGGCGCCGGGGTGACGACCGGGCCGAAGAAGGCGGTCCGCTTCCCGTCCGGACCCGGTACGGCGATCACCGGGGTGCCGACCTCCTGGCCGACCAGGCCGATGCCCTCCTCGTGCGAGGCGCGCAGCCGCTCGTCGTGGACGTCCGTGTGCGCCGCGTCCGCCAGTTCCTCGGACAGGCCGGCCTCCTTCAGGGCGTCCACGATCGTGGCGCGCTCGTTGGGCAGGCCCTGGTTGTGGAAGCGGGTGCCCAGGGCGGTGTAGAGCGGGCCGAGCACCTGGGGACCGTGCTTCTGCTCGGCGGCGGTCAGCACGCGCACCGGGCCCCAGCCGGCCTCCATCAGATCGACGTACTGCCGCGGAAGCTCCTCCAGCCGGTTCTCGTTGAGCACCGACAGGCTCATCACGTGCCAGCGCACCTCGACCGGGCGCACCTTCTCCACCTCGAGCATCCAGCGGGAGGTCATCCAGGCCCACGGGCAGATGGGGTCGAACCAGAAGTCGGCCGGGGTCCTGCTCGCGGTCTCGGACGTCTCGGACATGCGGGTCTCCTCGTCGTACGGATCGTGCGGGTCTTCTCTTCCCGCGGGCGGCACGCCGAGGACGGCGGGCGGCCCGGGTGGGCCGCCCGGCGTGCCTGGTGGAAACGCCCGGGGGCCGCGCGGTGATTCCCGGCACGGCTCCCCGCCGCCCTGCCGGACGGCCTTCCGACCGGCCGGTCGGCCGGCTGCGCGCGGCCGCATGAAATCCTGGCCCTTCGTTGTCGAGACGCGAGACGAGGGAGTCACGCCGTGCCCGGTGAGAATCTGACCCGTGACGAGGCCCGGGAGCGCGCCCGGCTGCTGACCGTGGACGGGTACGACATCGCGCTCGATCTGCTCTCCGCGGTCGGGCCCCACCCCGGGGACGGCCCGCGCACCTTCCGCTCCACCACCACCGTCCGCTTCCGCTGCGCCGAGCCGGGCGCCTCGACCTTCGCCGACCTGCTGGCCCCGGCGGTCGCCTCGGTGACGCTCAACGGCCGCGAGCTGAACGTGGAGGAGGTGTTCGACGGCACGCGCGTCGCGCTGGACTCCCTGGAGGCCGAGAACACCCTGACCGTGGACGCCTGGTGCGCGTACAGCCGCACCGGCGAGGGGATGCACCACTTCGTCGACCCGGAGGACGGCGAGACCTACCTCTACACCCAGTACGAGCCGGCCGACGCCCGCCGGGTGTTCGCGAACTTCGAGCAGCCCGACCTGAAGGCTCCCTTCTCCTTCACCGTCACCGCCCCCGCGCGGTGGACGGTGCTGAGCAACGGCGCGCGCACCGGCGAGCCGGAGCCGGCCGGGGAGGGCGCGGCCGTCTGGCGCTTCGGGGCGACCAGGCCGATCTCGACGTACATCACCACCGTCGTGGCCGGCCCCTACCACCACGTCACCGACGTCTACCGGCGCGAGCTGCCCGGCGGCGGCGAGCTGGTGGTCCCGCTGGGCGCGCTGTGCCGCAGGGGGCTGGCCCGCCACTTCGACGCCGACGAGATCTTCACCGTCACCAAGCAGGGCCTGGACTTCTTCCACGACCACTTCGACTACCCGTACCCGTTCGGCAAGTACGACCAGGCGTTCGTGCCCGAGTACAACCTCGGCGCGATGGAGAACCCGGGCTGTGTGACCTTCCGCGAGGAGTTCGTCTTCCGCGGCAGGGTGACCGACGCCTCCTTCGAGGGGCGGGCCAACGTCATCCTGCACGAGATGGCGCACATGTGGTTCGGCGACCTGGTCACCATGGAGTGGTGGGACGACCTGTGGCTCAAGGAGTCCTTCGCCGACTTCATGGGTTCGTTCTCGATGGTGGAGGCCACCCGCTTCACCGACGGCTGGATCACCTTCGCCAACCGCCGCAAGTCCTGGGCGTACCGCGCCGACCAGCTGCCCTCCACCCATCCGGTCACCGCCGACATCCGTGATCTGGAGGACGCCAAGCTCAACTTCGACGGCATCACCTACGCCAAGGGCGCCTCCGTCCTCAAGCAGCTCGTGGCGTATGTGGGGCGCGAAGCCTTCCTGGAGGGCGCGCGGCGGTACTTCAAGCGCCACGAGTGGGGCAACACGCGTCTGGAGCACCTGCTGTCGGTGCTGGAGGAGACCTCCGGGCGAGACATGGGCGAGTGGGCGCGGGCCTGGCTGCAGACCGCCGGGGTCAACTCCCTCAGCCCGCAGGTGACGTACGACTCCGCGGGCCGGATCACCGAGCTGGCGGTCGTCCAGGAGGCGGCCGACCGCCACCCGGTGCTGCGCCCGCACCGGGTGGCGGTCGGCCTGTACCGGCGGCGGGGTGTGGGGGGAGCGCTGGAGCGCTACGCCCGCGCGGAGGCGGACGTCACCGGCGTGCGTACGGTCGTGGAGGAGCTGGCGGGCGCCGAGCGCCCCGAACTGATCCTCGTCAACGACGACGACCTGACGTACTGCAAGGTCCGCTTCGACGAGACCTCCCTGGACACCCTCCGCTCCCACCTGGGCTCGGTCACCGACGACCTGGCCCGCGCGCTGTGCTGGTCGGCCCTGTGGAACCTCACGCGCGACGCGCTGATGCCCGCCCGCGACTTCCTCGACCTGGTGCTGCGCTTCGGCGGCCGGGAGTCCGACATCGGCGTGGTGCAGATGCTGCACGCCTGGTCGCGCGCCGCCCTGGTGCACTACGTCACGCCCGAGTGGCGCGAGGAGGGCGCGCGCCTGCTGGCCCGCGGCGCGCTGCGGCATCTGCGGCAGGCCGAGCCGGGCGGCGACCACCAGCTCGCGTGGGCGCGGTTCTTCGCCGCCGTCGCGCACGAGGAGCACGACCTGCGGATGCTGGAGACGCTGCTGGAGGGGACGGGCCGGATCGACGGGCTGGAGGTCGACCAGGAGCTGCGCTGGGCCTTCCTGGAGGCGCTGGCCTCCTGCGGGCTGGCCGACGAGGGGCGGCTGGCGGCCGAACTGGCCCGCGACGACACCGCGTCCGGCAGGCGGCACCAGGTGCGCTGTCTGGCCGCGCGGCCGTCGGCCGAGGTCAAGGCGCGGGCGTGGACGGACGTGGTGGACTCCGACCACCTGTCCAACGCGCTGGTGGAGGCGACCATCTCGGGCCTCGACCAGCCGGGGCAGCGGGAGCTGCTGGCCCCGTACGCGCCCCGGTACTTCGAGGCGATCGAGCGGGTGTGGGCCGAGCGTTCCATCGAGATCGGTATGTCCGTCGTCCGCGGTCTGTTCCCCGCGCTCCAGGACAACCGGACCGTGCTGGAGCGGACGGACGCCTGGCTGGCCGCGCACGAGGACGCCGCTCCCGCGCTGCGCCGGCTGGTGCTGGAGGCGCGCGACGACGTGGCGCGGGCGCTGCGGGCGCAGCGCTGCGACGCGGTCGCCCATGCGACGGGGAGCTGATCGGCACTCGAACGCCCGTACTTTAGGGCGGGTGTGTCCGCATTCGTCGACAGGCCCGTAACAGAGGTTGGCGGGCGGAACGCGGGTGGGAATCGCCGGGACATGAGCGACAACACCCCTGTGTCCTCCCGCCCCGCCCGCCGCCTGTCGCACGTACGCCACCGGGTGGTGACGGCCCGTACGCTGCGCGAGAACGGCGTGTCGGCCGCTGCCGCCGACGAGCGCTGCCGGCCGGGCGGCCCCTGGCGGATGCCGCTGCCGGGCGTCTACCTGCTGCACCCCGGTCCGCCGACCGGTGAGGAGCGGCTGCACGCGGTGCTGCTGTACGCGGTGGGGCCGGAACGCCCACCGGGGCCGGCCGCCCGCGCCCCGCACCCCGTACGCGGGGCGCGGGCGGTGATCACCGGGCCCGCCGCGCTCGCCCTGCACGGTTTCTCCTCCACACCCCCGTTGTCCGCGCTGGAGCACATCGACGTACTGGTGCCGCACACCCGGCGGCTGCGTCCGGCCGGCTGCGCCCGCGTGGTGCGCACCCGCTCCCTGCCCGCGGCCGAGGAGGTCACCGGCCTGCCCGTGGCCCCCGTTCCCCGCGCCCTGGCCGACACCGCCGCCCGGACCGGCGACGCGGCGGCGGTGTGCCGGATGCTGACCGAGGCGGTGCGCGACGGCCACTGCGAGGCGCGGGCCGTCGTCCGCGAACTGGCCCGGGCACGGCTGCTGGGCCGCCCGCACCTGGCGGACGCCGTGGACGCGCTGCTGGCCGAGAGCCGGTCGGTGGCCGAGAGTCTGCTGTACGGGCTGGTCCGCGCCCACGGCCTGCCCGAGCCCTGCTGGAACGTCGACCTCCGGCTGCCCGGAGGTCTCCACCTCGGCGGGGTGGACGCCTACTGGCCGGGGCAGGCCGTGGCCGTCGAGATCGACCTCCGCGACGGGCTGGATGCGTGGGGCGGCGCGGGCGCGGAGAGCGGCGTGCGCCCGCCGGTGTACGCCCGCAAGCGCGAGCGGCTGCGGGGTCGGGGCGTCACGGTCGTCCACGTCACCGCGGCCGCGCTCCGCGACCGTCCCGCACAGCAGGCCGCCGTGGTCCGCACCGCCCTGGTGACCGCGCCTGAGCGCGGGCCCGTCCCGGGCGTGGAGGTCCTGCCGCGGTGAATCCCGGCCCCCGGGCGCCGGAAGCCTCCCGCCCCTCCTCCAGGGCGCCCCGCCCGCCTGAGGAGCACCGGCGGGGCACCGGCCCCGGGAGGGACAGGCGGCCCCCCGCGCGTGCGGGCGGGGCCCCCACCTCCTTGCCGTACGCCCCGGGGGGACGTACGGAGCGTCAGGCGGCCGCCGCGTCCGCCGCCCGCGCCTTCAGCGCGCGCTCGACCCCCGCGCGCGACTCGGTCACCAGACGTCGCAGGGCCGCGCTGGGCCCGGCCGACTCCAGCCAGGCGTCCGTGGCCCGCAGCGTCTCCTCGGACACCTGCAGGGTCGGGTAGAGGCCGACCGCGATCTGCTGGGCCATCTCGTGGCTGCGCGACTCCCACACGTCCTTGAGCACGTCGAAGTACTTCGCGGTGTACGGGGCGAGCAGCTCGCGCTGGTCGGTCTGGACGAAACCGCCGATGACCGACTCCTGCATGGCGTTGGGCAGCTTGTCGGACTCCACGACCGAGGCCCACGCCTCGGCCTTGGCCTCCTGCGTCGGCCGGGCCGCCCGCGCCGCCGCCGCGTGCCGCTCGCCGGCCGAGGTGCGGTCGCGCTCCAGCTCGGCCTCGATGGCGGCCTCGTCCGCGCGCCCGGTGGCCGCGAGGCGGTGGAGCAGTGACCAGCGCAGCTCGGTGTCCACCGTCAGGCCCTCGATCTCCTGGCTGCCGTCCAGCAGTCCGGCCACCAGGCCGAGCTGCTCGTCGGTGCGGGCGGTGGCGGCCAGCGCCCGTGCCCAGGCGAGCTGGTGGTCGCCGCCGGGAGCGGCCGTGCGCAGCCGCTCCAGCGCGGCCTCGGACCAGCGCAGCAGCCCGGTCTCGCGCCAGCTCGGTGCGGCGTACAGGTCCAGTGCCAGCTTGACCTGCCGCTGGAGGGACTGGACGACGCCGATGTCGGACTCCTTGCCGATGCCGGAGAGCACCAGCTCCAGATAGTCGCGGGCGGCCATCTCACCGTCGCGGGTCATGTCCCAGGCCGAGGCCCAGCACAGGGCGCGCGGCAGCGACTCGGCGAAGTCGCCCAGGTGGCCGGTGACGGTGGCCAGGGACGCCTCGTCGAGCCGGACCTTGGCGTAGGACAGGTCGTCGTCGTTGAGCAGGACCACCGCCGGGCGGCGGGTGCCGGCCAGTTCGGGCACCTCGGTGCGCTCGCCGTCCACGTCCAGCTCGATCCGGCCGGTGCGCACCAGCTTCCCGTCCTCCAGCTCGTAGGAGCCGACGGCGATGCGGTGCGGGCGCAGCAGCGGCTCGCCCTTGGCGCCCGCCGGCAGGGCCGGGGCCTCCTGGCGCACGGCGAAGGAGGTGATGACGCCGTCTTCGCCCACCTCGATCTCCGGGCGCAGGACGTTGATGCCGGCCGTCTCCAGCCACGCCTTCGACCAGGTCTTCAGATCCCGGCCGGAGGTCTCCTCCAGGGCGGTGAGCAGGTCGGTCAGACGGGTGTTGCCCCAGGCGTGCCGCTTGAAGTAGGTCTGCACGCCGCGGAAGAAGGCGTCCTTACCGACGTAGGCCACCAGCTGCTTGAGGACGGAGGCGCCCTTGGCGTAGGTGATGCCGTCGAAGTTGACCAGGACGTCGTCCAGGTCGCGGATCTCGGCCATGATCGGGTGCGTGGAGGGGAGCTGGTCCTGGCGGTAGGCCCAGGTCTTCATGGAGTTGGCGAAGGTCGTCCACGCGTGCGGCCAGCGGCTGCCGGGGGCGGCGGCCTGGCAGGCAATGGAGGTGTAGGTGGCGAACGACTCGTTCAGCCACAGGTCGTTCCACCACTCCATGGTGACCAGGTCGCCGAACCACATGTGCGCTAGTTCGTGCAGGATCGTCTCGGCGCGCACCTCGTAGGCGGCGTCCGTCACCTTGGAGCGGAAGACGTACTGGTCGCGGATGGTGACGGCGCCCGCGTTCTCCATCGCGCCCGCGTTGAACTCGGGGACGAAGAGCTGGTCGTACTTGGCGAAGGGGTAGGGGTGGTCGAACTTCTCCTCGAACCAGTCGAAGCCCTGGCGGGTGACCTCGAAGATCGCGTCCGCGTCCAGGTGCTCGGCCAGCGAGGGGCGGCAGTAGACGCCCAGCGGGACGCTGCGGCCCTTCCCGTCCTCCCAGCCGCTGTGCACCGAGTGGTACGGGCCGGCGATCAGC
Source organism: Streptomyces sp. ATLC9 (assembly GCF_057196705.1). Taxonomy (NCBI): domain Bacteria; kingdom Bacillati; phylum Actinomycetota; class Actinomycetes; order Kitasatosporales; family Streptomycetaceae; genus Streptomyces; species Streptomyces sp. ATLC9. Next base: position 23,452 of record NZ_JBXUOY010000040.1, read on the forward strand.
GCGGTGATGTAGGTGGAGATGCGCGGGGTCGGCTCGAAGCGCCAGACGTTCCCGGCCTGCTCCCCGTCCTTCGGGGTGGGCGAGTTGGAGATCACCGTCCAGCCCTCGGGGGCGGTGACGGTGAAGGCGAAGGACGCCTTCAGGTCGGGCTGCTCGAAGCAGGCGAAGACCCGGCGGGCGTCGGGCACCTCGAACTGCGTGTAGAGGTAGGCCTGGTCGTCGACGGGATCGACGAAGCGGTGCAGGCCCTCGCCGGTGTTGGTGTAGGAGCAGTCGGCCACGACGCGCAGCTCGTTGCGTCCGGCGGCCAGGCCGGGCAGGGCGATGCGCGAGTCGGCGAAGGCCTCGGCGGGGTCGAGGGACTCGCCGTTGAGAACGATCTCGTGCACGGCGGGGGCCACCAGGTCGATGAAGCTCTCCCGGGCCTCGCGCGCCTCGAACCTCACCGTGGTGGCCGAGCGGAAGGTTCCCCCCTCCTGCGCGCCGGAGAGGTCGAGCTCGATCTCGTAGGAGTCCACCTCGAGCAGACGGGCCCGCTCCCGCGCCTCTTCGCGCGTGAGGTTCGTACCAGGCACCTGCGTCATCTCCTTCGTACGTCCGGGTTCTCGGGTTTCCGGCCATCCTCGCACGCCCGCCCGCGGGAAGGTGATGGCCTTTCCCCGCCGGCACCTGCGGCGATTCACCGTGGCGGCGGGGCGCCCGGGCTCGTCCCGTTCGACACGGGGGCGAGGAAGGCGCTGGAACTCACCTTCCGCGAGGCGCTGCGGCCGGGCCACAACTGCGTCGGCACCGAGCACGTCCTGCCGGCGCTGCTGGAGTCGGAGGACGGCGACGGCCGCGTTCGCGGCCGCGCGGGGCGGCTCGCAGCCCGGGGAACGAGCCGAGGGCCCGGGGCGGGGTGTCCGGAAGGTGAACTCCCGGCCTCCCCGGTGAACGCGCGGTCGGCGGGACACGGCGGACGCGGCCCCGGGTGATCCATGAGCCCTGTTCGGCGTCGTACGTTCGCACGCCGTTGGAGCGCGGGTCACCGCGGCTGCCGACGATCCCCGATGGGTGGGGAACACTCCGCCCCAAGGCGCCGCGTTCGCATCCGGGGAGAGACGCCCATGTCCCGCAGCAGCCAGCCAGCCCACCGCACCACGCCCCACCGCGCCCTCGACCGCCGCGCCCTGCTCGCCGCCGCCGGAGCCGCCGCGGTCGCCACCGGTGCGGGAGTGGCCCTCGGCGGGGGCGGGGGACCGGCCGACGCCGCGGCGCCCACCGCGGCCCCGCCCTCCCCGTCCCCTTCGCCCTCCGCCCCGGCCGCCCCCTCCCCCGCCGGGACCACGCTGGAGGGCACCGCCGCGCCGCGCGGTACGGGCGGCTACCGGCGGCTGGGCGCGGGACGCGGCTGGGCGCGGGTCGTACGGGAGGACCTGGCCGCCGCGGGCGGGGCGCGCGAGGACCGGCGCACCGCACTGGCCTGTTTCGTCCACCTCACCGACACCCATGTCACGGACGTGCAGCATCCGTTGCGTTTCGAGTACATGCGCTCCGGGAAGCTCGGCGCCTGGCGCCCGCAGGAGGCACTGTCGGTGCACGGCCTGGTCTCGATGGTCGAGCGGATCAACTCGCTGCGCGGCGGCCCGGCCACCGGCGCGCCGCTCGGCTTCGCGATCACCACCGGGGACAACACCGACAACAACTGCCGTGCCGAGACCGAGTGGTTCCTCACCGCGATGAGCGGCGGCCGCATCACCCCCAACACCGGCGACCCACTGCGCTACGAGGGCGTGCAGAACTCCGGGCTGCCCCTGTACTGGCACCCGGAGGGCGGGGTGGAGGACACCGACCGGGCGCGGTACGGCTTCCCCCGCCTCGACGGCTTCCTCGACGCCGCGGTCCGGCGGCTCACCAGCCCCGGCCTGGCCATCCCCTGGTACTCCACCGTCGGCAACCACGACGACCTCCACGGCGGCCACTTCGCGGGCGGCGCGCACTTCACCGACCTGGCCACCGGGGAGCGCAAACTCTACGAGCTGCCCGAGGCGGAGGCCGCCGCGCTCCACAGATCGGTGCGAGGGGGCCGCGACACCCGGGGCGCCGCGCTGAGGGAACTGCTGCGCGCCCACTCCCGGAGGATGCGCGCCGTCACCCCCGACCCCTCCCGCGCGCCCCTCACCACCCGGGAGTACGCCGCGGCGCACCTGGACCCGGCGTACGCCGGTCCCGGTCCGGCCGGCCACGGCTACACCCGGGCCGCTCTGGAGGAGGGGCGGCTGTACTACTCCTTCCGCGTCGCCGACGGCGTGCTCGGCGTCAGCCTGGACACCACCAACCCGGACGGCGACTACCGAGGCCACATCGGATCCGCCCAACTGCGCTGGCTGGAACGTGAGTTGACCCGCCACGGCGACGACCTCGTGCTGGTCTTCAGCCACCACTACAGCGAGTCCGTCACCGTCGGCGGCGCGGAGCTGACCGCGCTGCTGGGGCGGCACGCCAATGTGGCCGCCTGGATCAACGGGCACAGCCACCGCAACCGGATCGTGCCGCGCGGCCACTACTGGGAGATCACCACCGCCTCGCACGTGGACCACCCGCAGCTGGCCCGCGTCGTCGAGCTGACGGACAACGGCGACGGCACCCTGTCCCTCTTCACCACCTGCGTCGAGTCCGCGGCCCCCTACGCCGCCGACCCCGGCGACCTCTCCCCCGCCGGGCTGGCCTCGCTCTACCGCGAGCTGGCCTTCAACGCCCCGGGGCGCAGCACGTCCCTGACCGGCGGGGCGGGCGACCGCAACACGGAACTGCTGCTGCGGCGGCGCTGAGGGGGCGGCGGGGAGCGCGGCGGCGGTACGGCCGGGTCAGCCTCTCCGGCGCTCCGGCCCGGGCTCCCGCTCCGGCCCGGGCTCCGGCGGCCTCCAGGGGCGGGCGCAGGCCAGGAAGCCGGGACGGCGCGCGGTGGGCGGCAGCGGCCCGAGCATCCTGCCGCCGGGCAGCCGGATCCCGGTGGTCAGCAGCGCCGCCAGGGTCCGTGTCAGCGTCGTCCCGCAGCCGCGCCACGGGTCGTCACCGCGCCGGGCGGCCCCGGCGTCGAACACGACGACCGGCCACCGGTCGGGGCCGCCGGACGCCCCGGTGTCCCAGAGCAGCCTGACGCCCTCCCGCGTATCGCCCCAGGCGAGCAGCCCGCCGGGATCGGGGTGGAACGGCGGCGGCTCCCTGCGCAGGGCCCGGCGGGAGGAGATGCGGCACTCCCGGTGGGTCTCCCACAACCAGTCCCCGTACTCGTAACCGCCCTCCCGCTCGCACGGCGTGTGCAGCCACAGCCGTCCGCCGATCTCCAGTGGCCCGAGGGCGGAGACCATCGCCCTGTAGTCGGCCGGCAGCCTCAGCCCCAGTCGGTTCCCGACCGCGTCCCAGTCGACGGGGACGGGCTCGGGCGCGGCGGTACGGCCGGAGTCCGTCGACGGCGGGAGCGTGAGCCGTGCGATGAGCGAGGACAGGTCCATGGCGAGGCATGTTCGCATGTCACGCCGACAGCCGCGCGACCCGGGTGCGGCGGTGGGCCGGAGCACGCGGCGACCTCGGCGAACGCGCCGCCGAACGCGGTGGTGCACGGGTATTGACGGCCTGACCGAAGGGCCCTTAGCGTCCCTGAACCAAGCATCCGGAAATTTTCCGGAAACTTTGAAAAGGCCGACCGAAAATGGGAGCCCTCCAATGAGACCCGTTCGCATCGCCACCGCCGCGCTCACCGCGGCCGCACTGTCCCTGCCCCTGGTGGTGACCTCGGCCACGGCCGCACCGCCCGCCGACCGGGAGGCCGCACCGCACTCCAACGCCAAGTTCGACCGGCTGCGCGAGGCCGCTCCCAAGGGGTTCTACGTGGGTACCGCCGTGGCGGGCGGCGGCCACCACCTCGAGCAGGACTACCCGGACCCGTTCACCCACGACCGGAAGTACCGGAAGATCCTGGGTCAGCAGTTCAACTCGGTCTCCCCCGAGAACCAGATGAAGTGGGAGTTCCTCCGCCCCGACCGGGACACCTACGACTTCGAGGCGGCCGACGCCATCGTCGGGTTCGCCGAGCGCCACCGGCAGGTCGTGCGCGGCCACACGCTGCTGTGGCACAGCCAGAACCCCGAGTGGCTGGAGCAGGGCGACTTCTCCGAGGAGGAGCTGCGCGAGATCCTGCGCGAGCACATCACCACCGTCGTCGGCCGCTACAAGGGCAGGATCCAGCAGTGGGACGTGGCCAACGAGATCTTCGACGACCAGGGCGACCTGCGCACCCGGGACAACATCTGGATCCGTGAGCTCGGGCCCGGGATCATCGCCGACGCCTTCCGCTGGGCCCATGAGGCCGACCCGGAGGCGAAGCTGTTCTTCAACGACTACAACGTGGAGAGCGACAACGCCAAGAGCGACGCCTACCACGAGCTCAGCCAGGAACTGCTCGCGCAGGGCGTGCCCCTGCACGGCTTCTCCGTCCAGGGGCACCTGAGCATGCGCTACGGCTTCCCGGGCGACCTCCGGCAGAACCTGCAGCGGTTCGACGACCTCGGCCTGGAGACGGCCGTCACCGAGCTGGACGTCCGCATGGACCTGCCCGAGAGCGGCGAGCCCACCCCCGCGCAGCAGAAGCAGCAGGCCGACTGGTACCAGCGGGTGCTGGAGGCGTGCCTGGCGGTCGAGGAGTGCAACTCCTTCACCATCTGGGGCTTCACCGACAAGTACTCCTGGGTGCCGGTGTTCTTCGAGGGCGAGGGCTCGGCGACGGTCATGACCGAGGACTTCAAGCGCAAGCCCGCCTTCCACGCCCTGAGGTCCTCCCTGAAGGAGGCCACGTGGGGGCGGTGGAAGGAGGACCGGGGCTGGAGGCGCCGCTGAGCACGTCCGTCCGCCGCCGCCGGCCGTCCGCGGCGAGTGGACGAGGAGCCCCCGCCGGGCCCGCCCCCCCCCCCCCCCCCGCGGGGGGCGGCCCGGGTGCCGGCCCGGCTCTCTCAGCCGAGTCCGCCGGCCGCCCAACACGCCGGTCCCGTCACGGGACTGCGCCCAGCCCATCGATGAGGAGGCC
>NZ_JBXUOY010000041.1:0-28259 GCF_057196705.1 Streptomyces sp. ATLC9
AACCCGCGCTGCCGGGGCCGGCCGGGAGGACCGTCCCGGGGCGCCGGGGACAGCCCGCGCGGTAGACGCGCGGCACTCCGTCCGGGCACCGCCGTGCGCCGCGGCCAAACTGTTAGCATGCTGTTCTGCCCTCCGGGCAGCGGTCAGGACTTGGCCGCGCCCCGGCCGGAAGGCCGGGGGGGAAGCCGTCCCCCTCAGGAGACGGAGGAGTCACAGGATCGGGGCGGACGGCGGGAAGAACCCGCCAAGCCCCGAAGGATCCACCACTCACCCCGAGGAATCGCTGCATGCCTGGCATCACGCGCGAGGAGGTCGCCCACCTCGCCCGGCTGGCACGTCTGGAGCTGAAGGACGAAGAGCTCGACCACTTCGCCGGACAGCTCGACGACATCATCGGCGCGGTCGCCCGCGTCTCCGAAGTCGCCGACGAGGACGTTCCGCCGACCTCCCACCCGCTGCCGCTGACCAACGTCATGCGCCCGGACGAGGTCCGTCCGTCGCTGACCCCCGAGCAGGCGCTCTCCGGCGCCCCGGCGCGGGAGCAGCAGCGTTTCAAGGTGCCGCAGATCCTGGGGGAGGAGTGAACGCCGTGACGCATTCGAGTGACCTGACCAGGCTCACCGCGGCCGAGACCGCCGCGAGGATCGCCTCCGGCGAGGCGAGCGCCGTCGAGGTGGCCGAGGCCCACCTCGCCCGTATCGAGGCCGTGGACGAGAAGGTGCACGCCTTCCTCCACGTGGACCGCGAGGGCGCGCTGGCCCGCGCCCGCACCGTGGACGCCAAGCGCTCCCGCGGCGAGAGGCTCGGCCCGCTGGCCGGCGTCCCGCTCGCGCTCAAGGACATCTTCACCACCGAGGGCGTGCCCACCACGGTCGGCTCGAGGATCCTCGAGGGCTGGATCCCGCCGTACGACGCCACGCTCACCAGGCGTCTGAAGGACGCCGACGTGGTGATCCTGGGCAAGACCAACATGGACGAGTTCGCCATGGGCTCCTCCACGGAGAACAGCGCCTACGGCCCGACCGGCAACCCGTGGGACCTCACCCGCATCCCGGGCGGCTCCGGCGGCGGCTCCTCCGCGGCGCTCGCCTCCTACCAGGCGCCCCTGGCCATCGGCACCGACACCGGCGGCTCCATCCGCCAGCCGGCCGCCGTCACCGGCACCGTCGGCGTGAAGCCGACCTACGGCGCCGTCTCCCGCTACGGCATGGTCGCCTTCTCCTCCTCCCTCGACCAGGGCGGGCCCTGCGCCCGCACCGTCCTGGACGCGGCCCTGCTGCACGAGGCGATCGCCGGACACGACCCGCTGGACTCCACCTCCGTCGACGCCCCCGTCCCGCCGGTGGTCGAGGCCGCCCGCGACGGCGACGTCAGGGGCCTGCGTGTCGGCGTGGTCAGGGAGTTCGCGGGCGAGGGCTACCAGGCCGGGGTCATGCGGCGCTTCGACGAGTCGGTGGAGCTGCTGCGCGAGCTGGGCGCCGAGATCGTCGAGATCTCCTGCCCGTCCTTCGACAAGGCGCTGGCGGCCTACTACCTGATCGCGCCCTCGGAGTGCTCCTCCAACCTGGCACGCTTCGACGCCATGCGCTACGGCCTGCGCACCGGCGACGACGGCACCCGTTCGGCGGAGGAGGTCACCTCCCTCACCCGCGAGGCGGGCTTCGGCCCCGAGGTCAAGCGCCGCATCATGCTGGGCACCTACGCGCTGTCCTCCGGCTACTACGACGCCTACTACGGCTCCGCCCAGAAGGTGCGGACCCTGATCAAGCGCGACTTCGACGCCGCTTTCGGGAAGGTGGACGTGCTGGTCTCGCCGACCACGCCGACCACCGCGTTCCCCATCGGGGAGCGGGCGGACGACCCGATGGCCATGTACCTGGCGGACCTGTGCACCATCCCGTCCAACCTGGCGGGCAACGCGGCCATGTCGCTGCCGTGCGGCCTGGCTCCCGAGGACGGGCTCCCGGTGGGCCTGCAGATCATCGCCCCCGCCATGGCCGACGACCGGCTCTACCGTGTCGGAGCGGCGGTCGAGGCCGCGCACCACGCACGCTGGGGGCACCCGCTGCTGGAGGAGGCGCCCTCGCTGTGAGCGTCGTACGCGCGGCCGCCGGGCCGCAGATGACGATGATGCCCGTGCTGCTGTGCCGTGCGGGCGGAGAAGCGAACGGAGACAGGCTGTGAGCGTCGTACGCGCGGCCGCCGGGCCGCAGATGACGATGATGCCCGTGCTGCTGTGCCGTGCGGGCGGAGAAGCGAACGGAGACAGGCTGTGAGCGCGCTGAAGAAGGCCAGGGGCTTCAAGAAGTCCCGGGCCGGCCTGTACCTGTCCATCGGCACCTCGCTCTTCGGCGCCGTCGGCGTCGTCAAGCAGATGCAGCTCGCCCGGCGGGAGGAGGACAGGCTCCAGCTCCTGGACGCCGTCGTCTCCGGCGCCGCGATCCTGACCGGCGTCGCCATCCTCGTCCGCGAGGTACGGCGCCTGGACATCGACGACGTCCTCGCCGACGACTGACCGCAGCGCCTGAAGGGTTTGACTTTCGTGACTGTCACCGAACTGGTGTCGTACGAGGACGCGCTGACCTCCTACGATCCCGTCATGGGCCTCGAGGTCCATGTCGAACTGGGCACCAGGACCAAGATGTTCTGCGGCTGCTCCACCGCGCTGGGCGCCGAGCCCAACGCGCAGACCTGCCCCGTCTGCCTCGGACTGCCCGGCTCGCTGCCGGTGGTCAACGCCACCGCGGTGGAGTCCGCCGTGCGCATCGGTCTCGCGCTGAACTGCGAGATCGCCCAGTGGTGCCGCTTCGCCCGGAAGAACTACTTCTATCCGGACATGCCGAAGAACTTCCAGATCTCCCAGTACGACGAGCCGATCGCCTTCGACGGCTACCTGGACGTCCAGCTGGAGGACGGGGAGGTCTTCCGCGTCGGGATCGAGCGCGCCCACATGGAGGAGGACACCGGCAAGTCCACCCACATCGGCGGCGCCACCGGCCGTATCCACGGCGCCGTGCACTCGCTGCTGGACTACAACCGCGCGGGCATCCCCCTGATCGAGATCGTCACCAAGCCGATCACCGGCGCCGGGGAGCGCGCGCCGGAGGTGGCCAAGGCGTACGTCGCCGAGCTGCGCGAGCTCATCCGGGCCCTCGGGGTGTCCGAGGCCCGGATGGAGATGGGCCAGATGCGCTGCGACGTCAACCTGTCGCTGCGACCGCACGGCACCGAGACGTTCGGCACCCGCTCGGAGACCAAGAACGTCAACTCGCTGCGCAGCGTGGAGCGGGCCACCCGCTTCGAGATCCAGCGCCACGCCGCGGTGCTGGGCTCGGGCGGGACGATCGTCCAGGAGACCCGTCACTTCCACGAGGACGACGGCTCCACCACCTCCGGCCGGGTCAAGGAGGAGGCGGAGGACTACCGCTACTTCCCCGAGCCGGACCTGGTCCCCGTCGCGCCCGCGCGCGAGTGGGTGGAGGAGCTGCGGGCCGGCCTGCCCGAACTGCCGCGCCTGCGCCGCAACAGGCTGCGCGAGGAGTGGGGCATCTCCGAGCACGAGATGCAGTCCGTCCTCAACGCCGGCGCCATCGACCTGATCACCGCCACCATCGACGCCGGGGCCCCGGCGGACCAGGCCCGCAAGTGGTGGATGGGCGAGCTGGCCCGCCGGGCGAACGAGCAGGGCACCGAGCTCTCCGCCCTGCCGATCACCCCGGCCCAGGTCGCCCGGGTGTGCGAGCTGGTCGCCGGCGGCTCCCTCAACGACAAGCTGGCACGCCAGGTCATCGAGGGCGTCCTGGCCGGTGAGGGCGGGCCGGACGAGGTCGTGGACAAGCGCGGTCTGAAGGTCGTCTCGGACACCGGCGCGCTGAGCGCGGCCGTGGACGAGGCGATCGCCGCCAACGAGGCGATCGCCGAGAAGATCCGCGGCGGCAAGGTGGCGGCGGCGGGCGCGCTCGTCGGCGCCGTCATGAAGGCCACCCGGGGTCAGGCGGACGCCGCCCGGGTGCGCGAGCTCATCCTGGAGAAGCTGGGCGTGCGGGGCTGACGCCCATCCCGGCCGCCGCGGCCCGGCCCGCGCTCCCCTCCGGAAGCCGCGGGCCGGGCCGTCGCCGTGCCCGGGGTCAGGAGGCCGTCAGGCGGCCGACTTCCGTCCGGAGCCGCGGGTCCTGATCAGAACGTGCCCGGAGGAGAGGTCGATCGGGCCGCGTCCCGGATCGTGGCTGCCCTCTTCCACCCGGGTGTTCTCCAGCCGCCTGCGCTCGTCGTCGGCGTGGCGGCGTCCCGGGTTGAACAGCTCCTCGATCAGGTTGAACATCAACTGACCTCCAGCTTCAGGATGCGGTCGTCGTCCTCGGCGGGCGTACCGCGCGAGTCGGTCTCACTGGTCACCAGCCACAGCCCGTCGCCGCCGTCGGAGACGACCGTCCGCAACCGCCCGTACTCACCTTCCAGGAACGCCTGCGGCTGTGCCACCTTTTTCGCGCCGTCCAAGGGAACGCGCCACAGCCGCTCCCCCCGCAGCGACGCCATCCACACCGAGCCCTCCGCGACGGCGATGCCGCTGGGGGAGGCCTCGGCGGGCTTCCACTGCGCCACGGGGTCGATGAAGTCCTCCTCCCCGGCCTCGCCCTCCACCTCGGGCCAGCCGTAGTTCCCGCCGGGCCGGATCAGGTTGAGCTCGTCCCAGGTGTTCTGGCCGAACTCCGAGGCCCACAGCCGCTTGTCCGCGTCCCAGGCCAGGCCCTGGACGTTGCGGTGGCCCCAGGAGTAGACGACCGAGTCCTCCTCGGGGTTGCCGCGGCCGGGGGGTTCTCCGTCCGGCGTCATGCGCAGGATCTTGCCGCCGAGTGACTCCCGGTCCTGGGCGAGGCTCTGGTCGCCGGAGTCGCCGGTGCCCACGTAGAGCATCCGGTCCGGACCGAAGGCGATCCGGCCGCCGTTGTGGATCACCCCCTTGGGGATGCCGCGCAGGACGGTGCTGGGCGCGCCGAGCCGGTTGCCCTCCTCCTTGTCGGCGTCGTGGAGCATGCGCACGACCCGGTTGTCGGAGGCGCTGGTGAAGTAGGCGTAGATATAGCGGTCCTCGGCGAAGTCGGGTGACACGGCGATACCCAGCAGTCCGCCCTCGCCGCCCGGCTCGACGCCGGGTACCGAGCCCAGTTCGGTGGCCTTTCCGCTCTCCGGGTCGATCAGCGAGATCGTGCCCTCGTCCCGGGAGGAGACCAGCAGCCCGCCGCCGGGCAGCGGGGCGAGTCCCCAGGGGGAGTCCAGGTTCCCGGCCACGGTGCCGGTGACCTCGGCCGATCCCTCGGCGGGCGCGGCCGAGGAGCCGGGGGAGCGGGACGGGGAGGAGGTGGTGCCGGTGCGGTCCGGGGTCCCTTCACCCGATCCGCCGTCCGAACAGCCCGCCGCCAGCAGGGCGAGCCCGGCGAGGGCGGCGGCGGTCCTCCGCAGCGGTGGTCGCGGGTGCGGACGTACGGACAGGGGACGGCTTCGCGGCATCGGTGCGCCTTTCGACTTCTCGGCTACGGGCGGCTCTCGCCTGCGGTGCGGGGACCGGCCGTGCACGCGGTGCGCGCCGGCCGGCCCGTACACCCGACCGTACGCCGTGAAGGCGCCGGATGTTCCCGGCTCAGTCCCACGACCCCTGGGCAGAGGGCAGCGCGGCGATCTCCGCCAGGTCACGCGCGGTCAGCTCCAGACGTGCCGCCGCCGCGTTCTCCACCGCCCAGCGCTCCTTCTTGGCGCCCGGTACCGGCACCACGTGCCGTCCCTGGGCCAGCAGCCAGGCGAGGGCCACCTGGCCCGGGGTGGCGTCGCCGTGCCGGGCGGCGACGCGCCGCAGCCCGGCGACGATCGGCTGGTTGGCCGCCATCATCTCGGCCGTGAAACGCGGGTGCCGGGCGCGCACGTCGTCGCGCTCGAAGCCGCCGCCCGGGGTGAGGGTGCCGGTCAGGAAGCCGCTGCCCAGCGGCATCGCCGCCAGGAAGCCGATGCCGCGCGCCTCGCACCACGGCAGCAGCGAGGCCAGGGCCCCGGGGGACCACACCGACAGCTCGGCCTCCACACAGCTGACGGGGAAGACCTGCTGGACCCGCTCCAGTTGCCGGAGCGTTCCCGCGTACGCGGACGCGTTCGACCCGCGGCGCCGCTCCCGCGGGCCCACCGCGCACAGCCCCAGCGAGCGCACCTTGCCGGCCGCCACCAGTTCGGCCATCGCGCCCCAGGTCTCCTCCACCGGCACCTCGGGGTCGGCGCGGTGGAGCTGGTAGAGGTCGATCACATCGGTCTGCAGCCGGCGCAGCGAGGCGTCGCAGGCACGCTTGACGTAGCCGGGGCGTCCGTTGGCGACGATGTGCTGCTCGCCGACGAGGAGGCCGCACTTGGTGGAGACGAACACGTCCGCGCGGCGCTGCCGCAGCACCCGGCCCAGCAGCAGCTCGTTGGTGAACGGACCGTACATGTCTGCGGTGTCCAGCAGCGTCACCCCGCGGTCGAGGGCCGCGTGCACCGTGCGCATCGAGGACTCGCCGTCCCGCTCGGACGCGGTGTAGGCCCAGCTCATCGGCATGCAGCCGAGCCCGACGGCGCCCACCTCCAGCGCCCCCGCACCGATTGTCCTGCGCTCCACCTGGGCGTGCTCCCTCCTCGCCCCCGCAGGGGTCACCCCCGTGGGGCGCTCCCAACCTAACGGATGTGCTCCGGCACCTCCGCGCAGCCTCCGGATAGCCTCTGGCCATGGCTTCCGCAGATGTCTGGCTGCCCGTTCCACCCGCCGGGATGGGAGAATTGCCCGAAAGGTTCCGCTATGTCCATTGGAGTGGGGAAGAGGAGTTCCCGGCGGACCCCGCGGACTGCGTCTTCTACGTCGTTCCCTATCTGAAGGGTCAGGCCGTCGCCGTACGGCCGCTGGCCCACATGCCGAACGTGCGGGTGGTGCAGACGCTCACCGCCGGCGTCGACCACGTGGAGCCCGCGGTACCGCAACTGCCCCGGGGTGCGCTGCTGTGCAACGCCCGAGGCGTCCACGACGCGAGCACCGCCGAACTGGCGCTCACCCTCGCCCTCGCCTCGCTTCGCGACATCCCCTCCTTCGTCCGCGCCCAGGACGCCGGCCGGTGGACGCCGGGCTTCCGGCCCGCCCTCGCCGACCGGACGGCGCTGATCGTCGGTTACGGTTCCATCGGCGCGGCCATCGAGGACCGTCTGGAGCCCTTCGAGCCGTCGGCGGTCCACCGGGTGGCCCGCAGCGCCCGCACCGTGCCGCGGGGCCCGGTGCACACCCTCGCCGACCTGCCCCGGCTGCTGCCCGAGGCCGACGTGGTCTTCCTGGCCACCCCGCTCACCGACGCCACCCGCCGTCTGGTGGACACGGACTTCCTGTCGCGCATGAAGGACGGAGCACTGCTGGTGAACGTCGCACGCGGCGCCGTCGTGGACACCGGCGCGCTGCTGGCGGAACTGGAGTCCGGACGGCTGAGTGCGGCACTCGATGTCACCGACCCCGAGCCACTGCCCGCCGACCATCCGTTGTGGAGGGCGCCCGGCACTCTGATCACGCCGCACGTGGGGGGTCCGACGTCCGCGTTCCTGCCGCGCGCCAAGCGGCTGCTCCGCAGTCAGTTGCGGCGCTTCGCGGCCGGGGAGGAGCCGGAGAACGTCGTCGCCGCGGCCGGGTGACGGCCCCGTCCGGACGGCCGGGCGGCGGAGGGGACGGGAACGGGGGTGGGGGCGTGAGGCGGGTGGCGTAGGCGCGGAGGACCGCCCGCACCGTCATTCGCACGCTCCGGATACGAGTGGCTGCGGATTGTATCGGCAATTCTCCTATCCGTCACGCTGTGTAGAGCCTCTATGTCGCTGAGTGACGGACCTGGTGTATCGTCCGATCCGGGGGCGTACCAGACCAGTGAGGGGGACGGGCGACATGCACGGCCACCGGACGAATCACCGGACTAATCATCGGACGCGCGAACGGTGTTGGACACGATCCCGGTCCGCAGGGCCCGGGCCGGGGAAGGGCCTGCCGCGGCCGGAGGCGGCGCGATGAGCGCCCGGGGGACGGACCAGCCGCGCTTCCCGCGGCCGCCCCGCGCGGCCCGCCCGTACGGCGGGATGGGCGCCGAGGAACGGCGGGCGTTCCCGCGGCTGGTGCTGGCCGCCGTGTGCGGGGCGTACGCGGTGGGCGCGGTGCTGGGCTGGGGCTCGCCGGCGGTGGCACTGTTCATGGGCGACTTCGGGCTGAGCGCCGCGGCCTTCACGGCCGCGGGATCGTGTGTGCACTACGCCCGCACCCACCCGGACACACCGTTCCGGCCCGCCTGGACGCTGTTCGGCATCTCCTCGGCGATGGCCGGGCTCGGCAACGGGATCTGGGGCTGGTACGAGGTCGTGCTGGGCGTGCCCGTGCCCAGCCCCTCGGCGGCGGACTTCTGCTTCCTGCTCTTCGCGCCCCCGGTCATCATCGGTCTGCTGGTCCTCGCCAAACGACCGGTCACCCGGGCCGGCTGGACGCGCCTGCTCCTGGACGCCTGGCTGGTCGGCGGCTCGCTGCTCACCCTCTCCTGGAGCCTGGCACTGGACCACCCCTCGTACTGGCGGGGGGAGTCCCTCTCCCTGGTGGCCCTCTCGCTGGCCTATCCCCTGATGGACATCGTGCTGATCAGCATGGTGCTCGCGCTCCACTTCCGCCGCTCGTCCGCCCACCGGTCCGCCGTCAACACGGTCATCGGCGCGCTCGCCCTCACCGTGCTCTGCGACGCCCTGTTCACCTCGCCCCTGCTGCGGGAGAACTACTCCTCCGGGCAGATCCTCGACGCCGGCTGGTTCGCCGGGTCGCTGCTGCTCGCGTACGCCCCCTGGGTCGGCTGCCGGGAGGGGGACGGCCGTCCGGCGGTCCGGCCGCCCGTGCCCGGGAACGGGGCGGTGGCCGGGTCGCTGGCCGCTCTCGCCCCCTACCTGGCGGCCGCCGTCTGCACCCTGGGGATCCTCTACAACGTCCGCGGCGGCGGGACCATCGACCCGGTGGTGCTGCTGACCGGCTGCACCGTCGTCCTGGCCCTGGTGATCCGGCAGGGCATCATGCTGCTGGAGAACATCCGCCTCACCCAGGAACTGGCACAGAAGGAGAACCACTTCAGGTCGCTGGTGCAAGGGTCCAGCGATGTCATCATGATCGCCTCGCCGGCCGGGATGCTGCGCTACGTCTCCCCGGCCGCCGCCGGTGTCTACGGCCGGGAGCCGGACAGGCTGGTCGGTTCCGAACTGGCCTCCCTCATCCACCCCGAGGACCTGGGGCGGGTCCTGCACGAGGTGCGCCGCTTCCTGGCCACTCCGCCCCGGGAGGAGCCCTCCACCCGCATCGAGTGCCGCATCCGGCACGCCTCGGGCCGCTGGCTCAACGTCGAGTCCACGGTCAACCGCTACCAGGGCGGCCTGATCTTCAACAGCCGTGACGTGACCGAGCGGGTGAGGCTCCAGGCGCAGCTCCAGCACAACGCCTCCCACGATCCGCTGACCGACCTGCCCAACCGCTCGCTGTTCGCCGAGCGCGTCCACCAGGCGCTCGGCGGCCGTCGCCGCAGCGACGCGGGGACGGGCCACACGGCGCTGCTCTACATCGACCTCGACGGTTTCAAGGCCGTCAACGACACCATCGGCCACCAGGCGGGGGACGAACTGCTGATCCAGGCGGCCCGTCGCCTGCGGGAGGCCGTACGCGCCGGGGACACCGCGGCCCGGCTCGGCGGCGACGAGTTCGCCGCGCTCATCGTCGGTGACGGGAAGTGCGACCGGGCCGAGCGCGAGTACCGCGTCCTGGAGATCGCCGAGCGACTGCGTGCCACCCTCTCGCGGCCCTACCAGGTCGAGGGCGGCGAGGCGCGGGTCGCCGCCTCCATCGGGGTGGCCTTCGCCGAGCCCGGGGTGACCCCGGCCGTGCTGATGCGCCATGCCGACCTGGCGATGTACCGCGCCAAGCAGGCGGGCAAGAACCGGGTCGAGTTGTACGCCTCGCAGCCGCAGGCCGAGGCCGTCCGCCGGGCCGAGCTGACCACCGACCGGCTGCGCGGAGTGCTGGCCGAGAGCGAGTTCGCGCTGCTGCACCAGCCCGTGGTCGAACTCTCCAGCGGGAAGATCACCTCGGTCGCGGCCCAGGCCCGCAGGCGCCCTGCCCGGGGCGTGCTCTTCCCGCCGGGAGGGCCCCGGCCCGCCCCGCAGGGCCGGCAGGCCGTCCCACCGGCGCAGTACGGCCCGCAGCCCCCGCACGGCCCCGCCGCGGACGCCCGCGGCGACGGCGGCGGTGACGCGGGCCGGTGGCTGCTGCGCAGGGCCATCGAGCAGGCCGCCGAGAGACACCACGCGGGTTACCGTGTGCCGGTGTCCGTACGGATGGACGCGCGTCGCCTCACCGACCGCTCCACAACCCCGGCCACCGTCGAGACGCTGCTGTCCCGGCACGGGCTGCCGCCTGACGCCCTCATCGTCGAACTGGCCGACACCGACCCCCGTGTCTCCCTGGACGAACTGGAGCTGTGGGTCACCGCACTGCGGCGGACAGGGGTCGGCATCACACTGGACGGCTTCGGCGGCGCTCACTCCGGCCTCGCCGCGCTCCGCAGGCTCCCCGCCGACGCCCTGAGGCTGGACCGCGCACTGGTCGACGGAGTGGTGGGTTCTCCAAGGGTGCGGAAAATCACCTCCGGGCTGCTGCGGATCGCCGACGACCTCGGAATGCTCTCCGTCGCCGACGGCGTGGACCTGCCCGAACAGGCCGATGCGCTGCGCGAGCTGGGCTGCACCCACGCTCAGGGAGCCGCCTTCTCCAAGCCCCTGGACGAGCACAGGCTCAGGCGTGCCCTGGCCCGCGGGAGTTACCCCGTCTCCGGCGAGGAGCAGCACTTCCCGGGCATCGGCCGCTCGGTGGTGGTCGCCGGTTCGATGCCCGCGCACAGGAGCGGACCGGCCGCCCACGGCCCGGCGAAGCATCCTCCGTTGCGCTCAAATAATGAGACGTCCGTCCCACCCACTTGACACCTCGGGCACCGCGGGAGGATGGTCGGTGCCATGCGCACCCGACTTCTCGTAATCGGACAGCGCGTCGACTGACACGGGGCATGCCCGCCCTGTGGCGACATCGACGCGCTCCCCTCGCTTGCCTGACGGCACGAGGGGTTTTTTGTTGCACCGGTGCCAGCGGCACTCGAGCGCGACCCACTCACAGCCACCTACAACGAGCGTCAAACCCTCAACTCTCCGAGAAGAGACAAGTGATGACCGAGCAGGCCACCGGGGCCCCTCGCCCGCAGCCGCGGGCCCGTACCGGCGGAGCGCAGCCGCAGCCCGCCACCGTCGAGCACGTCACGGGAGCCCAGTCCCTCATCCGTTCTCTCGAGGAAGTCGGCGCCGACACGGTATTCGGCATTCCGGGGGGCGCCATCCTGCCCGCCTACGACCCGATGATGGACTCCTCCCGGGTGCGCCACGTCCTCGTCCGCCACGAACAGGGCGCGGGTCACGCCGCCACCGGCTACGCCCAGGCCACCGGCAAGGTCGGCGTCTGCATGGCCACATCCGGCCCCGGCGCCACCAACCTGGTCACCCCGATCGCCGACGCGCACATGGACTCCGTCCCGCTGGTCGCGATCACCGGCCAGGTGGCCTCCAGGGCGATCGGCACCGACGCCTTCCAGGAAGCCGACATCTGCGGCATCACCATGCCGGTCACCAAGCACAACTACCTGGTCACCGACCCGGCCGACATCCCGCGGGTGATCGCCGAGGCGTTCCACATCGCCTCCACCGGCCGGCCCGGCCCGGTCCTGGTGGACATCGCCAAGGACGCCCTGCAGGCGCGGACGACCTTCTCCTGGCCCCCCGCCACGGACCTGCCCGGCTACCGTCCGGTGACCAAGCCGCATGCCAAGCAGATCCGTGAGGCCGCCCGGCTCATCACCGAGGCCGCCCGCCCGGTGCTGTACGTGGGCGGCGGCGTCCTGAAGGCCGGGGCCACCACGGAGCTGAAGGTGCTGGCCGAACTGACCGGCGCCCCCGTGACCACCACCTTGATGGCGCTGGGCGCCTTCCCCGACAGCCACCCGCAGCATCTGGGCATGCCCGGCATGCACGGCACCGTCGCGGCCGTCACCGCCCTGCAGAAGGCCGATCTGATCGTCGCGCTCGGCGCCCGCTTCGACGACCGCGTCACCGGCAGACTGGACTCCTTCGCGCCGTACGCGAAGATCGTGCACGCCGACATCGACCCGGCCGAGATCGGCAAGAACCGCGCCGCCGACGTCCCGATCGTCGGTGACGCCCGCGAGGTCATCGCCGATCTGGTCGTGGCCGTCCGGGCCGAGCACGGGGCGGGCAACACCGGCGACCACACCGAGTGGTGGCGGCAGCTGAACCGCTGGCGCGAGACGTACCCGCTGGGCTACGACCACCCCGAGGACGGCTCCCTGGCCCCGCAGCAGGTCATCGAGCGCATCGGCGCGCTGGCCCCCGAGGGCACGGTCTTCGCCGCCGGTGTGGGCCAGCACCAGATGTGGGCCGCCCATTTCGTCAAGTACGAGAAGCCCGCCACCTGGCTGAACTCCGGCGGCCTGGGCACCATGGGCTACGCCGTCCCGGCCGCGCTGGGCGCCAAGGCCGGCGTCCCGGACCGCACCGTCTGGGCGATCGACGGCGACGGCTGCTTCCAGATGACCAACCAGGAACTGGTGACCGCCGCGCTCAACGGCATCCCGATCAAGGTCGCGATCATCAACAACGGCGCCCTGGGGATGGTTCGCCAGTGGCAGACCCTCTTCTACAACCAGCGCTACTCCAACACCGTGCTGCACAGCGGTCCGGACGCCGTCAGCCCCGAGAACAGGGGCACCCGCGTCCCGGACTTCGTGAAGCTGGCGGAGGCCATGGGCTGCGTCGGCATCCGCTGCGAGGACCCCGCACAGCTCGACGCGGTGATCGAGAAGGCCAACTCCATCAACGACCGCCCCGTGGTCGTGGACTTCGTCGTCCACGAGGACGCGATGGTCTGGCCGATGGTCGCGGCCGGCACCTCCAACGACGAGGTCATGGCGGCGCGCGGCGTCCGTCCCGACTTCGGCGACGGCGACGACTGAGTCCCGGACGACCGAGCCCCAGAGGAACCCTAGGAACGGAACACCACACCCGATGTCCAAGCACACCCTCTCCGTCCTGGTGGAGAACACCCCGGGCATCCTTGCCCGGATCGCCTCCCTGTTCTCCCGCCGTGGTTTCAACATCGACTCGCTCGCCGTCGGCGTCACCGAGCACCCCGACATCTCCCGTATCACCATCGTGGTGAACGTCGAGGACCTCCCGCTGGAGCAGGTGACCAAGCAGCTCAACAAGCTCGTCAGCGTGCTGAAGATCGTCGAGCTGGAGCACGGCTCCGCCGTCCAGCGCGAACTCGTCCTGGTGAAGGTCCGAGCCGACAACGAGACCCGCTCGCAGATCGTCGAGATCGTCCAGCTCTTCCGCGCCAAGACCGTCGACGTCTCCCCGGAGGCCGTCACCATCGAGGCGACCGGCAGCAGCGACAAGCTGGAGGCCATGCTCAAGATGCTGGAGCAGTTCGGCATCAAGGAACTGGTCCAGTCCGGCACGATCGCGATCGGCCGCGGAGCGAGGTCGATCACCGACCGTTCGCTGCGCGCGCTCGACCGGACCGCATAGCGAGACCCCGGCCCGTCCCCGCCCGCACCGGCATACGGTGGCTCCGGCGGCGGTCCCGGGGACGGGCCCCGCACCCCCGACCCGTACGGCGAGACCGCCGGTGCGGCAGGAACAACAAGGAGATATCCCAAGTGGCCGAGCTGTTCTACGACGACGACGCCGACCTGTCCATCATCCAGGGCCGCAAGGTCGCGGTCCTCGGTTACGGCAGCCAGGGCCACGCCCACGCCCTGTCCCTGCGCGACTCGGGCGTCGACGTCCGCGTCGGCCTCCCCGAGGGCTCCAAGTCCCGGGCCAAGGCCGAGGAGCAGGGACTGCGCGTGGTCGCCCCGGCGGAGGCCTCCGCCGAGGCCGACGTGATCATGGTGTTGGTGCCGGACCCGATCCAGGCCAAGGTCTACGAGGAGTCCATCGCCCCGAATCTCAAGGACGGCGACGCCCTCTTCTTCGGCCACGGCTTCAACATCCGCTTCGGCTTCATCAAGCCCCCGGCCGGTGTGGACGTGTGCATGGTCGCCCCCAAGGGGCCGGGCCACCTGGTCCGCCGCCAGTTCGAGGAGGGCCGCGGCGTCCCCTGCATCGCGGCCGTCGAGCAGGACGCCACCGATAGGGCCTTCCAGCTGGCGCTGTCCTACGCCAAGGGCATCGGCGGCACCCGCGCCGGCGTCATCAAGACCACCTTCACCGAGGAGACCGAGACCGACCTGTTCGGTGAGCAGGCCGTGCTGTGCGGAGGCGCCTCGGCCCTGGTCAAGGCGGGCTTCGAGACCCTGGTCGAGGCCGGCTACCAGCCGGAGATCGCGTACTTCGAGTGCCTCCACGAGCTGAAGCTGATCGTGGACCTGATGTACGAGGGCGGCCTGGGGAAGATGCGCTGGTCGGTCTCCGAGACCGCCGAGTGGGGCGACTACGTCACCGGCCCGCGGATCATCGGTGAGAACACCAAGGCCGAGATGAAGAAGGTCCTGGCCGAGATCCAGGACGGCACCTTCGCCAGGAACTGGATGGCCGAGTACAGCGCCGGCCTGCCCAAGTACAACGAGTACAAGAAGGCCGACGGCGACCACCTGCTGGAGACCACCGGCCGTGAGCTGCGCAAGCTCATGAGCTGGGTCGACGACGAGAACTGAGCGGACCGCCGGGCCGTCGCGGACGGCCCGGCGCCGCCCGACCCCGCCCGCAGGTGGACGCCGCGGCCCGCCGACGGGACGGAGCGGCCCCGGTGATCGGCCACCGGGGCCGCTCCTCCGCCGATACACTGCACACACAAGCGCGTCACAGGCTCACAGCGTCGTGCGTCTCCACGCGGCTGCCCACCTCCACCGCCCTCGGCCGTCGGGACGCGGCCGCCGGCACGGACCAGTGAGGACTGAAGACCGAAGTGAGCAAACCCGTAGTACTCATCGCCGAAGAACTCTCCCCGGCCACGGTCGACGCCCTCGGCCCGGACTTCGAGATCCGGCACTGCAACGGGGCCGACCGGGCCGAACTCCTGGCCGCAGTCGCCGACGTCGACGCGATCCTGGTGCGCAGCGCCACCAAGGTCGACGCCGAGGCCATCGCCGCGGCCCGGCGGCTGAAGGTCGTCGCCCGTGCGGGAGTCGGCCTGGACAACGTCGACGTCTCCGCCGCCACCAAGGCCGGTGTGATGGTCGTCAACGCGCCGACCTCCAACATCGTCACCGCGGCCGAGCTGGCCTGTGGTCTGCTCATCGCCACCGCACGCAACATCCCGCAGGCCAACACCGCCCTGAAGAACGGCGAGTGGAAGCGCAGCAAGTACACCGGCGTGGAGCTCTCGGAGAAGACCCTCGGCGTCGTCGGCCTCGGCCGCATCGGTGTCCTGGTCGCTCAGCGGATGTCCGCCTTCGGGATGAAGGTCGTCGCCTACGACCCCTATGTGCAGCCCGCCAGGGCCGCGCAGATGGGCGTCAGGCTGCTCTCCCTGGACGAGTTGCTGGAGACCTCCGACTTCATCACCGTCCACCTGCCCAAGACCCCCGAGACGCTGGGTCTGATCGGCGACGAGGCGCTCCACAAGGTCAAGCCGGACGTGCGGATCGTCAACGCCGCGCGCGGTGGCATCGTGGACGAGGCGGCGCTGCTGTCGGCCCTGAAGGAGGGCCGGGTCGCGGGTGCGGGCCTGGACGTGTACGCCACCGAGCCGTGCACCGACTCCCCGCTCTTCGCCTTCGACAACGTCGTGTGCACCCCGCATCTGGGCGCCTCCACCGGCGAGGCGCAGGAGAAGGCGGGCATCGCGGTCGCCCGCTCGGTGCGGCTGGCGCTCGCCGGTGAGCTGGTCCCGGACGCGGTCAACGTCCAGGGCGGCGTGATCGCCGAGGACGTCCGGCCCGGGCTGCCGCTGGCCGAGCGGCTGGGGCGGATCTTCACCGCGCTGGCGGGCGAGGTCGCCGTCCGGCTCGACGTCGAGGTCTACGGCGAGATCACCCAGCACGACGTCAAGGTGCTCGAGCTCTCCGCGCTCAAGGGTGTCTTCGAGGACGTCGTCGACGAGACGGTCAGCTACGTCAACGCGCCGCTGTTCGCGCAGGAGCGCGGGGTGGAGGTCCGGCTGACCACCAGCTCGGAGTCCCCGGAGCACCGCAACGTGGTGACCGTGCGCGGCACCCTGGCCGACGGCCAGGAGGTCTCGGTCTCGGGCACTCTCTCCGGCCCCAAGCACGCCCAGAAGATCGTCGCGGTCGGCGAGTACGACGTCGACCTGGCGCTGGCCGAGCACATGGCCTTCCTGCGGTACGCCGACCGCCCCGGTGTGGTCGGTACCGTCGGCCGCATCCTGGGCGAGGCCGGCATCAACATCGCGGGTATGCAGGTCTCCCGTGCCGAGGAGGGCGGCGAGGCGCTGGTCGCCCTCACCGTGGACGGCCTCATCCCGGCTCCGGTGATGGGTGAGATCGCCCAGGAGATCGGCGCCACCTCGGCCCGCAACGTCAACCTGGAGGACTGATCGAGGATCCCTCCTCCGGGTGAACTTCCAGGGGGACCCGGAGACCGCCACGACCCCGGCACGCACATCCGTGCCGGGGTCGTGGCGGTCCGTCGTAGGGTCGTACCGCCCCACAGCCCAGCCGCGGCGGGCGTCTTCCGCGGAGGCGGCCTCTCAGCCCTCCAGCAGCCGTGCCGTCTTCAGCGCCATGTGCAGCAGCAGCCGGTCCTCGCCGTCGTCCAGGTCGAGGCCGGTGAGCTGCTCCACCCGCGACAGCCGGTAGTACAGCGTCTGCCGGTGGACGCCCAGCAGCGCCGCGGTGCGGCCCGCCTGACCCGCGCAGTCCAGGAACGCCTCGGCGGTACGGGCCATCTCCCGGCGGCCGGGCTCCAGCAGCACCCGCACCGACGGATCCGGTGCCCCGTCCGCCGACGAGCCGGAGGAGCGGGCGATCGAGGCCAGCAGCCGGTACGGCCCGATCCGGTCCCACCGCGCCACCGGTCCGAACCTGCTCTCCGCCCGCGCCGCCCGCGCCGCGGCCAGTGCCTGCCACCAGGCACCGGGCACCGGGCCCAGACCCGTGCAGGGCTCGCCGATTCCCGCCGCCGCCCCGGCGCGCGGCGAGCGCAGCAGTCGTTCGGCGGCTGTGCGAGCCGGACCGAGGGCTCCGGAGGTGCGCAGCCGCACCAGCACGGCCAGCCCCTCCGTCCCGGGCACCGCGCACACCGCGACCGCGCCGGGGATTCCGGGCGCCGCCGCGGACCGGCCCTCCGCATCCTCCTCCCACGGCACCACGGCCACCGCCGCCAGCGGCCCCGTCGCCACCGGCCCCAGCTCACCGGCCAGTTCCGCCTCCGCGAGATCCACGGCCGCCCGGTGCTCCGGCGCCGCGGTGAGCAGGGCACACAGCAGTTCGCCCCGGCGCGCACCCGCCCGGGACTCGTCGGCCAGCAGCGAGCCGATGCGGCGCGCGACGGCCCGTACGTCGGCCAGCCGGGGGTCGGACAGCTCCAGCGCACCGTCGTCCAGCAGCCAGATGTAGCCCAGCGCCACACCGCCGTGCCGCACCGGCACGCAGATCCGGCCCCGCAGCACCCCGGCCGACGGATCCGGCGGAATCCGTACGGGCTCCACCGCCCGGGTGATGCCGAAACTCTCGAACCACGCCCGCACCCGTGCGGTGGAGCGACGCCGGAGGATCGAGCGGGTGCGCACCGGGTCCATCAGGAGAGCGCCGTCCTCCCCGTCGTCGTCCTCGTCGCCCTCCCCCTCGTGGACTCCGAAGGCGATCAGCCCGAAGTCGCGGTTCTCCAGTGTCGCGGGAGTGCCGAGGAGGGCGGTCACCTCGTCGATCAGCACCTGGTAGTCCTCGCGCACCGCTTCGCGCCGCCTTTCGCACACCGCCCGCGGCACCTCCGCGGACACCATCATTGTCATACAAATGTCTGAGATCCGGGCCACGGAAGCGTGACAGCTGTCGATGGCGGGAAAGCGGAGCGATCCTTAGTTTCGACGGTGGCTCACCAGCCGCCCGACCACCGTCAGAGAACCACCCGTGGAGGTGCCCCGTGCTGGGTCCCGTGCTCCTCGCGGCCGCGCGCAGCGACAGCATCCGCCGCGTCGTCTCGGCCGCACCGGTCACCCGCCCCGTGGTGGACCGCTTCGTCGCCGGAGAAAGCCTCGACCAGGCCATGGAGGCCGTCGGCTCCCTCACCGGCCGGGGTCTGGAGGTCACCCTCGACCACCTGGGCGAGGACGTCACCGACCGCACCGAGGCCCTGCGCGCCCGCGACGCCTACCTGGCCCTGGCCGAGGCGCTGCGGGAGGCCGGCCTGGGAGTGCGGGCCGAGATGTCGGTGAAGCTCTCCGCCTTCGGACAGGCCCTCCCGGGCGGCGACGACATCGCCTACGAGGGCGTCCTGCGGGTCGTGGAGGCCGCGGCCGAGGCGGGCACCACCGTCACCCTGGACATGGAGGACCACACCACGGTCGACTCCACGCTGGCCATCCTGGCGAAGCTGCGCGAACGCTTCCCCGCCACGGGCGCGGTGCTCCAGTCGTACCTGTACCGCACCGAGGACGACTGCCGTGCCCTGGCCGGCGAGGGATCCCGGGTCCGCCTGGTCAAGGGCGCCTACAAGGAGCCCGCCTCCGTCGCCCTCCAGGACAAACGCGAGGTGGACCGGGCGTACGTCCGCTGCCTGCGGATCCTGATGGCGGGCGAGGGCTGTCCCATGATCGGCTCCCACGACCCGCGGATGGTGGCCATCACCCGGGAACTGGCCCGCCGCGCCGGCCGCAAGCCGGACGAGTACGAGTTCCAGATGCTGTACGGCATCCGCACCGCCGAGCAGGAGCGGCTGGCCGCCGCCGGCCACCGGATGCGCGTGTACGTCCCGTACGGCACCGACTGGTACGGGTACTTCATGCGGCGCCTGGCCGAGCGCCCCGCCAACCTGGCCTTCTTTCTGCGCTCGCTGGCCACCAGAGGCTGAGCGGACCACGGCCGCGCACGGGCGGCCCCCGACGTACGACGACAGATCCGAACCTCCGAAGGAGACACGGCTCATGGACGCTGTGACCCAGGTCCCCACGCCGGTGAACGAGCCGGTGCACACCTACGCACCCGGCACGCCGGAGCGCACCCGTCTCGAAACCAGGCTCAAGGAGCTGGCCGAGAGCCCGATCGACCTGACGATGACCATCGGCGGGAAGCGGCGTCTCGGCGGCGGCGAGCGCTTCGACGTCGTACAGCCCCACAACCACAAGGCGGTGCTGGGCACCGCCGCCCACGCCACCCGGCAGGACGCGCGGGAGGCCGTCGACGCGGCGCTGGCCGCCGCCCCGATGTGGCGCTCGCTCTCCTTCGACGACCGCGCCGCGGTCTTCCTGCGGGCGGCCGAGCTGCTGGCCGGACCCTGGCGCGAGACGATGGCCGCCTCCACCATGCTCGGCCAGTCCAAGACGGCGCAGCAGGCGGAGATCGACACCCCCTGCGAACTGATCGACTTCTGGCGCTTCAACGTCCACTACGCACGCCAGATCCTGGCCGAGCAGCCGGTCGCCAACTCCCCGGGTGTGTGGAACCGCATGGACCACCGCCCGCTGGAGGGCTTCGTCTACGCGATCACGCCCTTCAACTTCACCGCCATCGCGGGCAACCTCCCCACCGCGCCGGCGCTGATGGGCAACACAGTCCTCTGGAAGCCGTCCCCGACCCAGACCCACGCCGCCGTGCTGCTGATGCGCCTGCTGGAGGAGGCGGGGCTGCCGGACGGCGTCATCAACCTGCTGACCGGCGACGGCAAGGAGGTCTCGGAGGTGGCACTGGCCCACCCCGACCTCGCCGGCATCCACTTCACCGGCTCGACGAAGACCTTCCAGTACCTGTGGAAGACGGTCGGGAACAACATCGAGAACTACAGGACCTACCCGCGCCTGGTCGGTGAGACCGGCGGCAAGGACTTCGTCGTCGCCCACCCCTCGGCCGACCCGGCTGTGCTGAGGACCGCGCTGACCCGTGGCGCCTTCGAGTACCAGGGCCAGAAGTGCTCGGCCGCCTCGCGCGCCTACGTGCCGCGCTCCATCTGGGAGAACGGTTTCAGGGAGGAGTTCACGGCCGAGGTCGATGGTCTGACCGTGGGCGACGTCACCGACCTGTCGAACTTCATGGGCGCCGTCATCGACGAGCGCGCCTTCGCCAAGAACAAGGCAGCCATCGAGCGTGCGCAGTCCGACCCGGACTGCGAGATCGTCGCCGGCGGGAGCTGCGACGACAGCGTCGGCTACTTCGTCCGCCCGACCGTCATCACCTGCACCGACCCGGCGAGCGAGGTCTTCCGGCAGGAGTACTTCGGCCCGGTCCTGGCCGTCCACGTCTACGAGGACGCGGAGTACGAGGCGGTGCTGGAGCAGATGGAGTCGGTCGCCCCGTACGGCCTGACCGGCTGCGTCATCGCCCAGGACCGTGCCGCCGCCGCGCACGCCTGCGAGAAGCTGCGCTACGCCGCCGGCAACTTCTACATCAACGACAAGCCCACCGGCGCGGTCGTCGGCCAGCAGCCCTTCGGCGGCGGCCGGGCGTCGGGCACCAACGACAAGGCGGGCTCCAAGCAGAACCTGATGCGCTGGACATCCACCCGCTCCATCAAGGAGAACCTGATCCCGCCGACCGACTACCGCTACCCCCACATGGGCTAACCTCCCCCAGCGGCCCATGCGCGGCGTCTGAAGCCCGGATCCGTCCGGGCTTCAGACGCCGTCGTGCGCGCGGTGCTTGTGGGCCCGGTCGCGCGGTGCCCGGGGGAGACCACCTCGACGACCATCTCCACGCAGGACGCCTTCAGTCCCAGCCCGTCCTCGGTGACGTGCTCGGCGTCGTCCTCGGGAGCGACGGACAGATCGGGGACGTGGGCCGTCAGCCCGTGCGCGCCCACAACGGCCGAGCCCACGCCCGAAAGAGTGAAGTGTGCGGCGTCACAGCGACAAAGCCGCAGGTCGGGGAAGGCCCCGTCTCAGATAGTAGGAAGGCCAACTAATCGGCGGGACATCACAGCTTTCAGCCCTTACTTTGGTAGGAGCCGAACGTCTCGCTCCATCAGCGAATGGCGGATGAGGCGCAGTGCCCGTCGCAGGTGACCCCTGCCGCACCCGCCGCCCCCGCCCTCACGGCGCGCTTGGGAATCCCCTCTCCTTCCACCCTCCGGTTTCTCCGTCCCCCTCAGGGAGTTCGCCATGGACGCGACCGCACGCCGCCGCCCCCGCCACACCGCCCGCGACCACCACGACAACGCCGACAACGCCGACCGCCGCAACGCGGCCGCCGCCCTTCAGCGGGCGCTGGACCGCCGGGACAACGGCGGCGCCACCGGCCACTGAGGCCGGCCCGGGCCGTACCGTCCCGCGGGTCCCCGCCCGGAACCCCCAGAGTTCCGGCCTCGGCTCGCACGGCGCTCGCACGGCGCTGGTGCGGAGCTCGCGCGGAGCAGGAGCGTCCGGTCCGCATCGCGGACGGTGCGTGTCAACTCCTGGGACGAGCGGTAGGGTCCCTCCCATGTCTCGCAGCATCGACCTCGCAGTGATCCCCGGTGACGGCATCGGCCGGGAAGTCGTGGCCCAGGGCCTGAAGGTCCTGGCCGCGGTCCTTCCCCAGGACGTGAAGCTGCGGACACGGGAGTACGACCTCGGCGCGAAGCGCTGGCATGCCACGGGGGAGACCCTGCCGGACGCGGAGCTGGAGCGGCTCAAGGGCCACGACGCCATCCTGCTCGGCGCGATCGGCGACCCCTCGGTCCCCTCCGGTGTGCTGGAGCGCGGGCTGCTGCTCAAGCTGCGTTTCGCCTTCGACCACTACGTCAACCTGCGTCCCTCCAGGCTCTTCCCGAACACCGCGACCCCGCTCGCGGGCCGCCCCGACATCGACTTCGTCGTCGTCCGGGAGGGCACCGAGGGCCCGTACACCGGCAACGGCGGCTCCCTGCGCACCGGCACCCCGGCCGAGGTGGCCACCGAGGTCAGCGTGAACACCGCCTACGGGGTGGAGCGCGTGGTGCGGGACGCCTACGAGCGGGCCAAGGCCCGGCCGCGCAGGAAGCTCACGCTGGTCCACAAGAACAACGTCCTGGTACACGCAGGCCATCTGTGGAAGGGCATCTTCGACCGGGTCGGCGAGGAGTACCCCGAGGTCACCACCGACTATCTGCACGTGGACGCCGCGACGATCTTCTTCGTCACCCAGCCGGAGCGCTTCGACGTGATCGTCACCGACAACCTCTTCGGCGACATCCTCACCGACCTCGCCGCCGCCGTCACCGGTGGCATCGGACTGGCCGCCTCCGGGAACATCAACCCCACCGGCGCCTTCCCGTCGATGTTCGAGCCGGTCCACGGCTCCGCGCCCGACATCGCCGGCACCGGCAAGGCCGACCCCACGGCGACGGTCCTGTCCGTCGCGCTGATGCTGCGGCACCTGGGCCTCGACCCCGAGGCGGCCCGCATCGAGGACGCGGTCTCGGCCGACCTCGCGGAGCGCTCCGAGCCCCGCACCACCGACGAGGTCGGCGATGCCCTCGCGGCGCTGGCAGCCGGCTGACGCGCGGCCGTACGCTCCGTCCGGCCGGGCCGCAGGTGCCCGGCCGCTGTGCTACTCGGCGGTTGGGTGCGAACATCTACCACCAGGACCGCCCACCCGTGACCCCGTGCGGTCTGCTGCCCCCGATAATCGGACACGGGGCCGCTGTACGCAGGGAAGCTCGGACGTCCTGGTACCGACCGGGGCGACGGGAGCGCGGTCCACCACGACACCCAGTGAAGGACGCGCTCAACATGACGACGCCCCGTATCGAATTCGACCTCAAGCCCTCCGCGCAGCCGCTGTCCGCCGCGGAGCGCGAGGCGGTGCTCGCCGACCCCGGTTTCGGCCGGCACTTCACCGACCACATGGTCACCATCCGGTGGACCGAGGGCCGCGGCTGGCACGACGCGCAGCTCCAGCCGTACGCCCCGTTCCAGATGGATCCGGCGAACATGACGCTGCACTACGCCCAGACGATCTTCGAGGGGCTGAAGGCGTACCGCCAGTCCGACGGCTCGGTCGCCGTCTTCCGCCCGGACGCCAACGCCCGGCGCTTCCAGCGCTCCGCACGCCGGCTGGCGATGCCCGAGCTGCCGGTGGATGCCTTCGTCGAGGCGTGCGACCTGCTGGTGCGGCAGGACAGGGAGTGGGTGCCCGGCAAGGGCGAGCAGTCGCTGTACCTGCGTCCCTTCATGTTCGCCGCGGAGGTCGGACTCGGTGTCAGGCCCGCCAACGAGTACCTGTTCGTGGTGATCGCCTCACCCGCGGGCGCCTACTTCCCGCGCGGCGTCAAGCCCGTCTCGGTCTGGCTGTCGCAGGAGTACGTGCGCGCCGCCTCCGGCGGCACGGGCGAGGCCAAGACCGGCGGCAACTACGCGGCCTCCCTCGTCGCCCAGGCCGAGGCCGCCGAGCACGGCTGTGACCAGGTGGTCTGGCTGGACGCCGGTGAGCGCCGCTGGATCGAGGAGATGGGCGGCATGAACATGTACTTCGTGTTCGGCTCGGGCAGGGACGCCGCCATCGTCACGCCCAGGCTGACCGGCACCCTGCTGCCGGGCATCACCCGCGACTCCCTGCTGACGATCGCCTCCGGTCTGGGCTACCGCACAGAGGAGAGGCTCATCTCCGTCGAGGAGTGGCGGGAGGGCAACGCCGACGGCTCGATCACCGAGGTCTTCGCGTGCGGTACCGCGGCCGTCATCACCCCGGTCGGCACGGTGAAGTCCGCCGCCGGGCACTGGACGGTGGGCGACGGCGAGCCGGGCGGGATCACGATGGAGCTGCGCGAGGCGCTGCTGGCGGTCCAGACCGGCCGCGCGCAGGACACGCACGGCTGGATGCACAGGCTGGCCTGAGACCGGCCGGGCGGGACGGGAGGGCCGCGTGCGTCCCGTCCCGCCCGGCCGCCTTCCGCCCGCCGTGCGTCCCGGTGGACCGCGGTGACCACATGGTGAGACCTCCCGATCCGCTGAGCGGATCCGTGCCACACTGTGCCCGTGCCTCACCTCGCCACGATTATCGGCAGCAGGCGCGCCGGTCCGCAGTGACCGTCCACGCACACATCCGGTGCGGCGGCGGACACCGTGTCCCAGACCCGCGCGCAGACCTCTCGCACCCGCGAGGGGTCTTTTCGTTTTCCGGCGCCACCCGGCCGGAACGAGGGCGTGAGGGATGATGGGGACAAGTAGGGCCAAGTATCCCGGACCTACATCCATCGACAGGAGCCAGACCAGCATGACCGACGCCGCGGCCTCCCGGCAGCCGGGGGACGCGACCCCCGGCGACGCGTTCCACGTCTTCGACACCACGCTCCGCGACGGGGCGCAGCGCGAGGGGATCAACCTCTCCGTCGCGGACAAGCTGACCATCGCCCGCCACCTGGACGACTTCGGTGTCGGCTTCATCGAGGGCGGCTGGCCCGGTGCCAACCCCCGGGACACCGAGTTCTTCCGGCGCGCCCGCGAGGAGATCGACTTCCGCCACGCCAGGCTCGTCGCGTTCGGGGCCACCCGCCGGGCGGGCGTCGCCGCGGCCGACGACCCGCAGGTGCGGGCGCTGGTCGACTCGCGGGCGCCGGTGGTCACCATCGTCGCCAAGGCGCACGACCGCCACGTCGAGCTGGCGCTGCGCACCACGCTGGAGGAGAACCTGGCGATGGTCCGCGACACGGTGGAGTACCTGCGGGAGCAGGGCCGGCGGGTCTTCGTCGACTGCGAGCACTTCTTCGACGGCTACCTGGCCGATCCCGAGTACGCCAAGCAGGTCGTGCGCACCGCGTACGGGGCCGGTGCCGACGTGGTCGTGCTGTGCGACACCAACGGCGGCATGCTCCCCGCCCAGATCCAGGCAGTGGTGCGGACGGTGGGCGCCGACACCGGCGCGCGCCTGGGCATCCACGCCCAGGACGACACCGGCTGCGCGGTGGCCAACACCCTGGCCGCCGTGGACGCCGGCGCCACCCATGTGCAGTGCACCGCCAACGGCTACGGTGAGCGCGTGGGCAACGCCAACCTCTTCTCGGTGGTCGCCGCACTCCAGCTCAAGTACGGCATGAAGGTCCTGCCCGAGGACGCGCTGCGCGAGATGACGCGGATCTCCCACGCCATCGCCGAGGTCGTCAACCTCACGCCCTCCACCCACCAGCCGTACGTCGGCGTCTCCGCGTTCGCCCACAAGGCCGGACTGCACGCCTCCGCCATCAAGGTGGATCCCGACCTCTACCAGCACATCGACCCCGAACTGGTCGGCAACCGCCTGCGGATGCTGGTCTCGGACATGGCCGGCCGCGCCTCCATCGAGCTCAAGGGCCAGGAGCTGGGGATCGACCTGGGCGGCGACCGCGAGCTGGTCGGCCGGATCGTGGAGCGGGTCAAGGAGCGCGAGCTGCGCGGCTACAGCTACGAGGCCGCCGACGCCTCCTTCGAGCTGCTGCTGCGGGAGGAACTGCTGCGGGGTGGTACGGAGGAGCGGCCCCAGCCCTTCTTCACCACCGAGTCCTGGCGGGCCATCGTGGAGAACCGCCCCGACGGTTCCCACGCCAACGAGGCGACCGTGAAGCTGTGGGCCAAGGGCGAGCGCATCGTCTCCACCGCGGAGGGGAACGGCCCCGTCAACGCCCTGGACCGGGCGCTGCGGCTGGCCCTGGAGCGGATCTACCCCGAACTCGCCCGGATGGAGCTGGTGGACTACAAGGTCCGCATCCTGGCGGGCACCCACGGCACGGAGTCCACCACACGAGTGCTGGTGTCCACCGGCGACGGTGGCGACGAGTGGTCCACCGTCGGAGTGGCCGACAACGTCATCGCCGCCTCCTGGCAGGCCCTCGTCGACGCCTACACATACGGTCTGCTGCGTGCCGGAGTGGAGCCCCAGGGCTGACCGGCCGTCACGACACGCCCACCCAGGCTTGAACGCCCCTCCGGTGCGGGCTGTGGGAACCCCACAACCCGCACCGGGGGAAACTGGGCATCTTCCCTGGTGCAACAACGTCAGGGATACGGTTCTGTCCAGCGTGGCCATGAAACGTGGGCTGAGACTGTACGAATCCGACGACGGCGAACAGCACGGCGGTTTCGTAGGGTCTGAACATGACCGATCTGTCCCAGACGCCGCCCGCGGCGAGTGACGCCCGTGGCCGTGTGGCGGAGCTGCACGCCATCCGTGAGCAGGTTCGGCGCGGTCCGAGCGAGCGGGCCACCGAGGCCCAGCACGCCAAGGGCAAGCTGACCGCGCGCGAGCGGATCGAACTGCTGCTGGACGAGGGGTCGTTCCGGGAGGTGGAGCCGCTGCGCCGCCACCGCGCCACCGGCTTCGGCCTGGAGGACCGGAAGCCGTACACCGACGGAGTGATCACCGGCTGGGGGACGGTCGAGGGCCGCACCGTCTTCATCTACGCCCACGACTTCCGGATCTTCGGCGGGGCGCTGGGCGAGGCCCACGCGAGCAAGATCCACAAGATCATGGACATGGCCATCGCGGCCGGCGCGCCGCTGGTCTCCCTCAACGACGGGGCCGGCGCCCGCATCCAGGAGGGCGTGGTGGCGCTGGCCGGCTACGGCGGCATCTTCCAGCGCAACACCGCCGCCTCCGGGGTCATCCCGCAGATCTCGGTGATGCTGGGCCCGTGCGCGGGCGGGGCGGCCTACTCCCCGGCGCTGACCGACTTCGTGTTCATGGTCCGCGACACCTCGCAGATGTTCATCACCGGCCCCGACGTGGTCCAGGCGGTCACCGGCGCGCAGGTGAGCCAGAACGGGCTGGGCGGGGCGGACGTGCACGCGGCCACCTCCGGCGTGGCGCACTTCGCCTACGACGACGAGACCACCTGTCTGGAGGAGGTCCGCTACCTGCTGTCCCTGCTGCCGTCCAACAACCGGGAGAACCCGCCGCGCACCGAGTGCGCCGACCCGGCCGACCGGCGCTGCGAGGCCCTGCTGGACCTGGTGCCGGCCGACGGCAATCGCCCCTACGACATGCGCGCGGTGATCGAGGAGATCGTCGACGACGGCGAGCTGCTGGAGGTCCACGAGCGCTGGGCCACCAACATCATCTGTACCCTGGCCCGGATGGACGGCCAGGTGGTGGGCATCGTCGCCAATCAGCCCCAGCAGCTGGCCGGCGTGCTGGACATCCACGCCTCCGAGAAGGCCGCCCGCTTCGTGCAGATGTGCGACGCCTTCAACATCCCCATCGTCACCCTGCTGGACGTGCCCGGTTTCCTGCCGGGGGTGGACCAGGAGCACGGCGGGATCATCCGGCACGGGGCGAAGCTGCTGTACGCGTACTGCAACGCCACCGTGCCGCGGATCTCGCTGGTGCTGCGCAAGGCCTACGGCGGGGCGTACATCGTCATGGACTCCCAGTCCATCGGCGCGGACCTGACCTACGCCTGGCCGACCAACGAGATCGCGGTGATGGGCGCCGAAGGCGCCGCGGGGGTGATCTTCCGGCGGCGGATCGCCGCCTCCGACGACCCCGAGACCACCCGGGCGGAGCTGGTCAAGGAGTACAGGGCCGAGCTGATGCACCCCTACTACGCGGCCGAGCGCGGCCTGGTCGACGACGTCATCGACCCCGCCGACACCCGAGGCGTCCTCATCGGAGCCCTGGCCATGCTCCGCACCAAGCACGCCGACCTGCCCGCCCGCAAGCACGGCAATCCGCCCCAGTGACACCTGTGAGGTCCAGTCCCGTGAACACTCCCGCCACCGCTACAGCCACAGCCGTCGCCGACGTGGTCCGTGTGGAGAAGGGCCACGCCAGCGAGGAGGAACTCGCCGCGGTCACCGCCCTGCTCATGGCCCGCGCCGCCGCCCACCAGTCCGGCGGCCCGGCCGCGTCCCGTCCGCGCCGCAGCACCGCCCCCTGGCGCCGCCTGGAGCGTACCTCCGGTTTCCGGGCCCCCCACAGCTGGCAGGGCTGACAGGGAGACGGAGGCGGGCCCGGCCGCCGAGACCGTGCGGGGCCGGCGCGGCCCCGCACGGAGGCCGGGCACAGGTCTGTGCCCGGCCTGACACGTGCGCGGCCCGGCCG
>NZ_JBXUOY010000042.1:0-28128 GCF_057196705.1 Streptomyces sp. ATLC9
CCGCCGTCCTTGCGGCACTGCTGGCCTGGTCGCTGCGGCCGTCCGGAGCCGCGGCGCCGCAGGACTTCGGCGACCGGCCGCGGGACCGGGAGCCCGCGGCCGGGGCGCCGTACGAGGTCCACGACAGCCGGGCGGACGGCGAGGACGGCGCGTCCGCCCCTGAGCCGGTGGCGCTGAGCATTCCCCGGCTCTCCCTGGAGACCCGCGTCCAGGACGTCGGGGTCGAGGACGACGGCACGGTGGAGGTCCCCCGGGACGCCGGACGGGCCGGCTGGTACCGCTACGGGCCGGCGCCGGGCGCGCGGGCCGGATCCGCCGTCATCGTCGGCCACGTCGACGACCGCACCGGCGACCTGGGCGCCTTCGCCAAGCTCTACGGCGTCCGCGAGGGCGACGAGATCACCGTCGGGCGGGAGGACGCACCGCCGCTGCGGTACGAGGTGACGGCCCGTGAGGTGGTCGACCAGGACAGGCTCCCCGACGAGGTGTTCCGGCGCGACGGCCGGCCGGTGCTGACCCTGGTCACCTGCGCGCCCCCGTACGACCGCGGAAACGGCGGCTACCAGAAGAACCTGCTGGTGTACGCCGTCCCGGCGGGAGGGTGAGGCCGGAGGCGGTCCGGCGGGCTCAGCGCAGCGGCTTGGCGTAGCAGCGGCTGCCCGGCTCGTGGCGGTAGACCCCGAACTTCTCGGCCGGCTCGTAGCCGCTCGACTCGTACAGCGCCATGGCCTCCGGCTGCATGACGCCGGTCTCCAGCACCATCCGCAGCCGCCCCGCCTCCCGGGCGTCGTCCTCCAGCAGGGCCAGGATGCGGCGGGACAGGCCCTGGCGCCGGGCCTCGCGGATCACGAACATCCGCTTGAGCTCGGCGTCGCCGTCGCGGTAGTTCTCCTCGTTCGCGTCCATCGCCCGCCAGCCGCCGGTGGCCACGGGCCGGTCCCGCTCGTCGTACGCGATCAGGAACAGGCCGGCGGGCGGCGAGAACATCCCGGGTGCCAGCGGCGTGACATCACCGTCGCCGCCGTAGCGCTCGGCGTACTCCAGCTGCACCAGATCGGTGAGCTTCGCGGCGTCGGGGTGGTCGTAGGCGACGGGGATGATGCGCATGCCCGCATCGTAAGGTGCCGGTGTGCTGACGATTTCGACGGTCAATGTGAACGGGCTGCGCGCCGCCGCGAAGAAGGGCTACACCCAGTGGCTGGCCGCCACCGACGCGGATGTGGTCTGCCTGCAGGAGGTGCGTGCCGAGCCGGACCAACTCCCCGCCGGGGTGCGCGATCCGGAGGGCTGGCACGTGGCGTACGCCCCCGCCGCGGCCAAGGGGCGCGCGGGCGTGGCGGTGCTCACCCGGCGTGCGCCCGAGGATGTGCGGGTGGGGTTCGGGGTGAGCGAGTTCACGGACTCCGGCCGCTATCTGGAGGTGGACCTGCCGGGGCTGACCGTCGCCAGCCTCTACCTGCCCTCGGGCGAGGTCGGCACCGAGCGGCAGGAGGAGAAGGAGCGCTTCATGGACGCCTTCCTGCCCTACCTCGCCGGGCTGCGCGAGCGGGCCGCCGCCGCCGGCCGGGAGGTCCTGGTCTGCGGCGACTGGAACATCGCCCACCAGGAGGCCGACATCAGGAACTGGAAGGCCAACCGGAAGAACTCCGGCTTCCTGCCCGGGGAGCGCGCCTGGCTCGGCCGGGTCTTCGGCGAGGCCGGCTACGCCGATGTCGTCCGCCGTCTCCACCCGGACCAGGACGGGCCGTACTCGTGGTGGTCCTACCGGGGCCGGGCCTTCGACAACGACGCGGGATGGAGAATCGACTACCACGTCGCCACCGAGCCGCTGGCGCGGCGGGCGGTGAAGGCGTACGTGGAGCGCGCGGCCGACCACGCGGGCCGGTGGAGCGACCACGCGCCGGTGACGGCCGTCTACGCGCCCTGACGGCCGGAGGCGCCGCCCGCGTCGCCCTCCCCGTCCCCGTCGCCCTCGCCGCCCTCGCCGCGCCCGCCCGGCAGGAGACCGGCGGCCAGCCTGCGGGACTCCGCCAGGAGGGGGCCCAGTACCGCCAGCCCCTCGGGGACGGCGGCGGCGTGCCGGGGGAGGTCGGTGCGGAGCCGGTCCTGCTCGACGCGGATCTCCCCGACGGCCTCGCGCAGTTCGCGGCGGGCCGTCTCGGGGTCGTCGCCGGTGACCGTGCGTCCGTAGGCGCCCAGGGCGTCGGCCACCCGCCGGAGGAAACCGGAGTACGGGCGGGTGACCTCGTGGCCGGGCCGGGGCACGTCGTCGCTCTCGTCGGCGGCCTCCACCAGGGTACGGGTCAGGACGGTGAGGCGTTCGGCGACGTCCTCCAGGGTGGTCAGCGTCTCCGCGTACGCCGCCGTCAGCCGCGCCGCCTCGGCGCGGCGGCGGCTCTCGGGGTTCAGACGCGTGCTCTCGCGGCTCCAGCCGACGGCGGACTCCAGGCCGCGGACCAGCCGGGGCAGCCGGCAGGCCCGGTCGTACCAGCCGCGGACGCGGTCGTCCTCCCAGGGCTCGTCCAGGCCGTCCGCGACCTCGGTCACGATCTCCCGTGCCTCACGGACGGCGGAGTCCACCGCCTCGCGCGCGCTGCGCAGGTGGACGGGCGGCAGGAGCAGCGCGTTGACGCCGACGCCGACGGCGGTGCCCAGCAGGGCGGCCAGGACGCGGGAGACGGCCGAGTCGAGTGTGGCCTCGCCGGGGACGAGGGTGAACAGGGCGGCGGTGGAGGCGTAGATGCCCTGGGCGCCGAAGCGCGGCCAGTTGCCCAGCAGGGTGGTGACGGGCAGGACGAGGATCATCACCAGCACCGGATGGCCGAAGGGGATGACCAGGGCCGCGGCGAGCACCGTGCCGAGGGCGATCGCCGTCGTCTGCTGGAGCCCCTGCCACACCGAGCGGTAGACGGTGGCCTGCACCAGGACCACCGCCACCCAGGGCGCCATCAGGGCGAAGGCGTCGGGCAGCAGCCAGGCGGCGGCCAGCCAGGCCAGGACGGCGGCGAGCGCGGCCTTCAGGGACTGGACGACGGCGTCGCGCTCCCGGCCCGGCCCCCGCCGGGCGCGGCGCAGGGAGCGTGCGCCCCAGGAGACCTCGGCCCGCACCGCGCGCACGGCGCGGGTCACGGGGGAGGAGTGGCCGGAGCGCGTCGCGGAGCCGGACTGTGTGTGCACCATCGAGGTACGGGTTGCCGGGCGGGCGGCGGCCATACATGGCGCTTGGCGGAGGCGTCCCGCGCGAACGGCCGCGCGCGGCCCGGTCAGCCGCCGGTGCGGCTCTCCGGCCCTCCGCGCGGCTCCCGCGGCGCCCGTTCCGCCTCCGCCTCCGCTTCCGCCTCCGGCTCCGCTTCCGGTCCGCCCGGCCGCGACCAGCTCTCCAGTTCCGCGCGGACGCGGCGGTCCATGGCCAGTGCCAGCTCCACGTCGACCACCCGCTCGGCCAGGGGGCGCAGCCGGTCCATCACGTCCGACAGGCGCCGAAGGTCGTCCGGGGAGAGCTCGCGGACGTCCCGGAACAGGTGGGCGTGGACGAGGCCGGTGAACAGGTCGGCGACGGCGTCGGCGTGCTCGCGCACCACGCGCCCGGCCTCCAGTACGGCCTCCAGCGGAATGCCCTCGCCCACCAGGGCGGTGGAGGCGTCGAGCAGGCGGCGGCTGACGTGGACGACCTCGTCGCCGTCGACGGCGATGTAGCCCAGGTCCAGGGCGGCGGCGAGGTCGTCGGAGGTGACCTCGCCGGGGAAGTGCGCGGCCAGGTCCTCGGGGGTGAGGCGGACGGGGGTCTCCCGCGACCAGGGCGGGACCAGCGCGCTCCCCAGGCCGAGCAGTTCGGCCGTGCCGCCCGCGTCCCGGCCCTTCTCGAAGGCGTCGATCAGGTCGGCGATCCCGCCGAGGGTGTGTCCGCGGGCCAGCAGGGCGGAGATCGTCCGCAGCCGGTTGAGGTGGTGCTCGTTGTACCAGGCGACGCGGCCCTCGCGGCGCGGTGGCGGGAGGAGTCCGCGCTCGCGGTAGAACCGCAGGGTGCGTACGGTGATGCCGGCCGCCCCGGCGAGTTCGGCCGTGCGGTACTCGGCGGGCGGGGCCGTGCCGTTCCCTTCCGCTCCCGTCCGTGCGGGTGCCGCGCTGTCCGTCCGTCCGCCGTCCGCCGATGTTCTGTCCGCCACACCGGAGAGCCTATGCGGCGGGGGAGGCGGAGGGCCCTGACGAGGGGTGCAACCGGCGGTAACTTTCCCTCGTCGCACCCCTACCCACGGGTACGCCCCTGCTCTACCCTCCAACCATGCCAGTGATTACTGGCATGGTTCACGGGCGAGGACACACCGGAGTCGGGAGGCGGCATGGCCGGACACGAACACGTACGGGTGGCGGTGATCGGGTCGGGGTTCGGCGGTCTGGGCGCCGCCGTACGACTGCGCCGCGCGGGCGTCACGGATTTCGTCGTGCTGGAGCGCCGCGACTCCGTGGGCGGCACCTGGCGCGACAACAGCTACCCCGGGTGCGCCTGCGACGTGCCCTCCCACCTCTACTCGTTCTCGTTCGCGCCCAACCCCGACTGGCCGCGGAGCTTCTCCGGGCAGGAGCACATCCGCGCCTACCTGGAGAAGGTCGCCGACACCTTCGGGCTGCGCCCCCACATCCGCCTCGACTCCGAGGTGCTGAGCGCCCGCTGGGACACCGGGGCGCTGCGCTGGGAGGTCGAGACCGCGCGCGGCACCCTGACCGCCGACATGCTCGTCTCGGCCACCGGCCCGCTCTCCGACCCCAAGATCCCCGACATCCCCGGTCTGGACGGCTTCACCGGCAAGGTCTTCCACTCGGCCCGGTGGGACCACGACTACGACCTGCGCGGCAAGCGCGTCGCCGTGATCGGCACCGGCGCGTCCGCCATCCAGATCGTCCCCTCCATCCAGCCGCGGGTGGACAGACTCACCCTCTTCCAGCGCACCCCGCCGTGGGTCATGCCGCGCATGGACCGGAAGATCACCGCGGCCGAGCGCCGGCTGCACGCCAAGGTGCCCCTCACACGCGCGCTGCGCCGCCGGATGCTCTGGCTGATCAGGGAGTTCCAGGTCGGCGCCTTCACCAAGCCCCCCGCGCAGCCCGGCCTGGTGGAGAAGCTCGCCCGGCACCACATGACAAAGGTCGTCAAGGACCCGGCGCTGCGCGCCAGGCTCACCCCCGGCTACCGCATCGGCTGCAAGCGCATCCTGCTGTCCAACACCTACTACCCGGCCCTGGTCCAGCCCAATGTGGACGTGGTCGCCTCCGGCTTGACGGAGGTGCGCGGCAACACCCTGGTGGCCGCGGACGGCACCGGGACCGAGGTGGACGCGGTGGTCTTCGGCACCGGATTCCACGTCACCGACATGCCGGTCGCCCGGCGGATCACCGGCGCGCAGGGCATCACGCTGGCCGAGGCGTGGAAGGACGGCGCGGAGGCGCTGCGCGGCTCCACGGCCACGGGCTTCCCCAACTTCATGACCGTCATCGGGCCCAACACCGGCCTCGGCAACAGCTCGATGATCCTCATGATCGAGGCGCAGCTGAACTACATGGTGGACTACCTCGGGCAGCTGGAGGCGCTCACCGCCGGATCGGCCGGCCGGGCCGCGCTGGACGCCCGACCCGAGGCGGTGCGCTCGTGGACCGGCCACGTCCAGCGGAGGATGGCGCGCACCGTGTGGAACACCGGCGGCTGCGACAGCTGGTACCTGGACGCCAACGGCCGCAACACCACCGTGTGGCCGGGCACGACCGGGGAGTTCGCGAAGGTGACCAGGCGTGTGGACCTGGCCGAGTACGAGGTGCTTCGGGCCCCGGCCCGCACCGGACAGCAGAAGGCGGAGGCGACCCGATGAACCGTGGACCCCGGGGGGGGGGGGGGCCCGGGCGGCCCCCCCCCCCCCCCCCCCCCCCCCCCCCCCCCCGCCCCGAACTGACCGTGACCTCCGCCGACGGCTCCCGGCTGCACGCCGAGGAGCACGGGCGCGAGGACGGGCCGACCGTCGTCCTGGTGCACGGCTGGACCTGCTCGACCGACTTCTGGGGCCCGGTGGTCCGGCGGCTGGCCGACGACCACCGGGTGTTCGTCTACGACCAGCGCGGCCACGGCCGCTCCCCGGCCGTCGGCCCCGGCGGCTACAGCACCGGCGCCCTCGCCGACGACCTGTGCGCCGTCCTGGAGGCGGCCGGGTCCCGGGCGGTCGTCGCCGGGCACTCCATGGGCGGCATGACGGTCATGGCCGCCGCCGGGCGCCCGCGGCTGCGCGAGCGCGTCGCCGCCGCACTGCTGTGCAACACCGGCAGCTCCCGGCTGCTGCACGAGTCCACCGTCGTGCCGCTGGGAGAGGGCAGAGTGCGCTACCGGATCCAGAGGGCCCTCCTCGGCTCCAGCCTGCCGCTGGGACCGGTGACGCCGCTGGGCATGCGCGTCCTGCGGTACGCCACGATGGGGCCCGGCGCGACGAAGGAGCAGATCCAGGCGTGCGCCCGCATCGTCCACGCCTGCCCGCGCGCCGTACGCGCCGCCTGGGCCCGGAAGGTCCTGGCCGTGCTGGACCTGGACGCCAACCTCGCCTCCCTGGACCTGCCCGTCGGCGTCATCGCCGGGGAGAAGGACCGGCTCACTCCGCCGGTGCTCTCCCGCCGCCTCGCCGGGGCGCTGCCGGACTGCACCGGCCTGACCGAACTGCCGGGCCTGGGGCACATGACGCCCCTGGAGGACCCCGACGCCGTCGCCGCCGCGGTGGCCGCGCTGGTGCGCGACCACCTGGCGGGCGATGCCCGGCGGGAAGCCCCGCGGCGTGGCACACCGCCGGCCGGGCTGCCGGCCGGGAAGGAGAGCGCGTGATGGCACGCAGGGACCTCCAGGGCCGGGTGGCGGTGGTGACGGGCGCGGCCCGGGGCGTGGGCGAACTCCTCGCCCGCGGGCTGGCGGCGCGCGGCGCGCGGCTCGCACTGGTCGGGCTGGAGCCGGAGGAGCTGAGGAAGGTCGCCGAGTCGCTGCCGGCGGACTCCGCGTACTGGCACGCCGACGTCACCGACCACACGGCCATGTCCCGGGTGGCGCGCGAGGTACGCGAGCGCTTCGGCGCGGTGGACATCGTCGTCGCCAACGCCGGGGTGGCCACCGGCGGCCCCTTCGCCGACTCCGACGAGACCGCCTGGCGCCGGGTCATCGAGGTCAACCTGCTGGGCAGCGCCGTCACCGCCCGCGCCTTCCTGCCCGCCCTGGTCGAGTCGCGCGGCTACCTGCTCCAGATCGCCTCGCTCGCCGCGCTCACCCCGGCCCCGATGATGACGGCGTACTGCACCTCCAAGTCGGGCGTGGAGGCATTCGCCCACAGCCTGCGCGCGGAGGT
The DNA here is from genome assembly GCF_057196705.1 of Streptomyces sp. ATLC9. Lineage (NCBI taxonomy): Bacteria > Bacillati > Actinomycetota > Actinomycetes > Kitasatosporales > Streptomycetaceae > Streptomyces > Streptomyces sp. ATLC9. The sequence continues at coordinate 7,365 of NZ_JBXUOY010000042.1, forward strand.
CGGCCACCAGGGCGTGCGCGTCGGCGTCGGCTACCTGAGCTGGACCGACACCGACATGGTGCGCGGCGCCGACCAGGACGAGATGCTGCGCGAACTGCGCGGCCGGCTGCCCTGGCCGGCCGGCAGGACCTACCCGCCGGGGCCGGCGGTGGAGCGGATCGTCACGGGCATCGAGCGGCGCTCGTTCCACGTCTACGGGCAGTGGTGGCTGCGCGGCATGCAGTCGGTCCGCGGCTGTCTGCCGGGGGTCATCGGCCGGGTCGGCCGGCGCGAGATGAAGCACTTCGCGCCCCGTCCGGCCGCCTCCGGCGGCCCCCGCGGCCTGGTCGGCGCGGGCGGCGCGGCGGACGAGAAGGAGCGCGCGGAGGGCTGAGGGTGCCCCCTCCGGGGCCCGGCGCGGGTCCGTTGCGTGTCCGGCGCGTGTCCGGCCAGCGCGACGGACCCCGCCTCAGGTCCCCGCCGGGCCGTCCGGGCGGGCCCCGCCCGGAGGACCCCCGGAGCGTGGGCCCTCCTCCCCGGAACCGAACACGTGCAGCACCAGACCGATCTCGCCCGGGGCGGCCGGGACGTGCAGGGGCTCGTAGTCCAGGGTGACCGGCCCGGCCGTCGGATGCCGCAGCCGTTTCCGCCCCGACGTGCACATCACGACCTCGCCGGTGGCCCAGATCCGCCGGAAGTCGGCGCTGCGCGCGGACAGCTCGGCGAGGAGCGCGGCGAGTTCCGCGTCGTCGGGGTAGCGTCCCGTGGCGACCCGCAACTGGCCCACGGCCTCCACCGCCCTGCCCTCCCAGTCGGGGAAGACGGCCCGGGAGGAGGCGGGATCCAGGAAGAGGTACCGGGCCTGGTTCCGCTCGCGGCGGCCGGGGCCGCCCAGGCCGCCGATCAGTTCGGCGCCCAGCTCGTTCCAGGCCACCACGTCGGTGCGGTGGTTCGTCACGAAGGCCGGCAGATGGGCCAGGGCGTCCAGGACCCGCAGCAGCAGCGGGCTGACCCCGGCCCTGGGAGCGGAGCCGCGTCTGGCGCCGGCCAGGGTGTCCAGATGCCTGCGCTCCGCCGCGTCGAGGCCGAGCGCCCCGGCGAGCGCGTCGAGCACCTCGGGGGAGGGCTGGGTGGCCCGGCCCTGTTCGAGGCGCACGTAGTAGTCCACGCTGATGCCGGCGAGCTGGGCCAGTTCCTCGCGGCGCAGCCCGCGCACCCGCCGCCGGCTGCCGCCGGGGAGGCCGACCTGCTCCGGTGTGACGCGCCCCCGGCGGGCGCGCAGGAAGGCGCCGAGCGCCCGCCGGGTGTCGCCGATCCCGTCGATTCCACCGGTCCCGCCGATGAGGTTCCCGCCGTCCATGCGCCCCAGTATGGGTGGCCCTCGCGGTACCGGGAACGCCGTTCCGCCGGTCGGAGCGGGTACTGGCTGCCCGGACGCGTCCGGGGGAATGTGGCGGCATGACCGAAGCCGTACCGCAGCAGCGCAAGAAGATCCTCCTCGTCAGCGCCCACCCCGAGCCCCGCTCGCTCACCGCCTCCCTGACCGCCTTCGCGGCCGGACGCCTGCGCGAGGCGGGACACGATGTACGTGTGTCCGACCTCTACGCGATGAAGTGGAGGGCGACGGTGGACGCCGACGACTTCCCCGACCACCCCGCGGACCGGCGACTGGACCTGATGTCCGTGTCGGCCGAGGCCGCCCGGGCGGGGAGGCTGTCGCCGGACATCGCCGCGGAGCAGGAGAAGGTGCGCTGGTCGGACGCGGTGATCCTGCAGTTCCCGCTGTGGTGGTTCTCCGTGCCCGCGATCCTGAAGGGCTGGATGGACCGGGTGTTCGTCCGCGGGTTCGCCCACGGCCCGGAGCTCCCCCCGCCCTACAGTGAGGGCGTCCTGGCCGGGCGGCGGGCGCTGATGTCGGTGACGGCCGGCGCACGGGAGTCCTCCCTCTCCGGGAGGGGCGTCCACGGGCGGCTGGCGGACCTCCTCCACCCGTTCCAGCACGGACTGTTCTGGTTCACCGGCATCGCGCCGCTCGAACCGTTCGCGGTGTACGACGCGAACGTCCTGTCCCAGGAGCGGTTCGAGGCGGCGAAACGGGAGTACGGGCGGCGGCTCGACCGGCTCTTCACGGACGAGCCGGTCCCGTACCGGTCGCTCGCCGGGGGCGACTACGACCACGGCATGCGGCTGCTGCCGGGCGTGGAGGCGCCGGGGACGAGCGGCCTGGACCTGCACGTGCGTCCGCGCGGCTGAGCGCGGGCGGGCACTACGCCTCCGGCCCGTCCTCCTCGCTCCGTTCCCCGGAGCCGCCCCCCTGGGGGCCGGGGGCCCAGGCGTCCTGTTCGCGGTCGCGGCCCGTGCGCCAGGGGGGAGGGGCGCCGCCCTCGCGGGAGGCGCCCCGCACGGCCCGGTGCCCGTCCCCGGTCTCACGGGCCTCACGGGCCTCTCCGGTCCTCCCGGAGTGCTCCGGGTACCTGTCCGGCTCGTTCACGGTTCCTCCCGGAAGTCGTCGGGGCGGGGTCGTCGGCGGTCGGTCGGCCACCCGGCCGTCAGGGTCGCGGCGGCAGTGGCGGGCGGCTGCGGTCGGGGACGTCGTCGTAGCCGGGCGGGGCGGCGGCGGGGTGGCGTTCCAGCAGGTCCAGCGCGGTGCGCACCGCCGTCTCCAGCATCGGGTGGTGGTCCTCGGCCCAGTCCGTCGGGGTGCGCAGCACCTCGATGTCGGGCTCCACACCGTGGTTCTCCACCGACCACCCGTACCCGTCGAACCACGCCGCGTTCATCGGCACGGTGATGACCGTGCCGTCGCCGAGCCGGTGGCGCCCGGTCATGCCGACCACCCCGCCCCAGGTGCGGGCGCCGACCACCGGGCCGATGCCCAGCAGCCGGAACGCGGCGGTGATCATGTCGCCGTCGGAGGCGGTGGCCTCGTCGGCCAGGGCCACTATCGGGCCGCGCGGGGCGTTGGAGGCGTAACTGACCGGCTGGGCGTGGCGCACCAGGTCCCAGCCGAGGATGGTGCGGGTCAGCGCCTCGACGACCAGTTCGCTGATGTGGCCGCCCGCGTTGCCGCGCACGTCCACGATCAGCGCGGGCCGGGAGACCTCCATGCGCAGATCGCGGTTGAACTGCGCCCAGCCGGAACCGCCCATGTCGGGGATGTGCAGGTATCCGCACTTGCCGTCGCCGAGCCTGCGCACCACCGCGCGCCGCCGGCTCACCCAGTCCTGGTAGCGCAGCGGGCGCTCGTCGACGAGGGGGACGACGGCGACGCGGCGGGGGCGCCGCGGGACGGCGTCCGGGCCGTCGCCGGGCTCGGTGGTGAGGAAGGCCAGCTCGACGGTGGTGCCGCCGGCCGCCGCCAGCAGCGGGAACGGACCGGCGTCCGGGTCCACCGGGCGTCCGTCCACATGAGTGAGCACCGAGCCCTCGCGGATGCCGGAGCCGGCCAGCGGGGAGCGGGCCCGGGAGTCGGAGGAGTCGCCGGGCAGGATGCGCTCCACCCGCCAGCGGCCCTCCCCGTCACGGGTGAGGTCCGCGCCCAGCAGTCCGATCGGCCGCTGGTAGTGGGCCGGTCCCTCGTCGCGCCGGGCCGGCGAGACGTAGGCGTGGGAGGTGCCCAGCTCACCCACCGTCTCGCGCAGCAGGTCGGCGAACTCGTCCGGTGAGGCGACCCGCTCGACCAGCGGCCGGTACTGGGCCAGGACCGCCTCCCAGTCCACGCCGGACATGCCCGGGTCCCAGAAGTACGACCGCATGATCCGTCCCGCCTCGTCGAACGCCTGCCGCCACTCGGCGCGCGGATCGGCGTCGTGCAGGATGCGGCGCAGGTCGAGGTGGGTCGTGGAGTCGCCGTCGGAGGACTCGTTGGCCGGGACGGCCCGCAGGTCGCCCTCGTCGTTGATCACCAGGCGGGTGCCGTCGCCGCTGACCGCGAACCAGTCGATGCTGCCGGTCAGCTCGGTGCGCTTGGCCTTGACCAGGTCGAAGTGCTCCAGGGTGGGGCGGCCGGAGGTGTCGGCCGGGTTGGCGAAGGTCTCGCCCAGCGCCCCGGAGATCGGCCAGCGCAGCCAGACCAGCCCGCCACCGCTGACCGGGTGGAGCGAGGAGTACTTCGAGGCCGCCACGGGGAAGGGCGTGACGCGGCTGGCCAGCCCCTCGGCCTCCACCAGCACCGTCCCCTCCTCCCCGGCGGCCTCGCCGGGGGTGTCCGGGTCCAGACCGCCGGCCGCCGGGCGGCCCTCGGGCGAGAGGGCGAACGGCGAGGGCGTGGCCGAGGACAGCGGCACCAGGTACGGGCGGCAGCCCAGCGGGAAGGACAGGTCGCCGGTGTGCACGTCGTACACCGGGTCGAAGCCGCGCCAGGACAGGAAGGCGAGATAGCGGCCGTCGCGGGTGAAGACGGGCTGCTCGTCCTCGAAGCGGCCCTCGGTGACGTCCAGGACGGTGCGGTCGGACAGGCGGGCGATCCGGACGCGGGTGAGCGCGCCGTCGGTGCCGGGGTGGGCCCAGGCCAGCCACTGGGAGTCGGGGGAGAAGGCGAGATGGCGGACGGGGCCGTTGACGGAGCGGACCAGTTCGGCGACCTCGGCCACCTCGCCGCCCTCGCCGGCACCCGCCCCGGCGGCCCCGCCGGTGTGCCCGGCCCTGGCGTCCCCGGCCCCGGTGCCCACCAGCAGCAGCCGCCCGTCGTGCGAGGCGACGGCCAGGGTGGCGCCGTCCGGCGAGGCGATCAGCTCGTGCACCCGGCCCAGCCGCCCCGCGGCCGACCGCACCGGCTCACGGGTGCCGGTGGCCCTGGGCAGGTCGGCGATCTCCACCGCGTCCTCGCCCCCGGCGTCGGTGACGTAGGCGATCCGGCCGGTGGAGCCGAGCATCTCCGGCAGCCGCACCCGCACCCCCGGGGTGTCGGCGATCACCCGCGCCGGTCCGTCGCGGTGGGTGAGCCAGTACAGGCTGCCGCGCACCCCCACCGCGCTGGCGCGCCCGGTGGTGTCCACGGCCAGGGAGTTCACATGGCCCGCGGCCGACACCTGGTAGGCGCGGCGCCCGGCGCGCGGCGAGAAGTCGTCCACCAGCCACAGCTCGCCCGCGCACTGGTACACCACGCGCTCGCCGTCGGTGGAGGCGTGGCGGGCGTAGAAGTCGGCGTGGTCGGTGTGGCGGCGCAGGCCGGTGCCGTCGGGCAGGCAGGAGTAGAGGTTGCCCACCCCCTCGTGGTCGGAGAGGAACGCGATCCGGCCGCCGACGATCATCGGGCAGTCCAGATGCCCGTACAGCTCGGGCACCAGGCGCTCGCCCTCCAGCCACAGCCGCCCCGTCGCGCCGCCGCGGTAGCGCTTCCAGGTGGCCGGTTCGTGCGGCGGGGTGCCGGTCAGCAGCAGAGTGCGCCGTTCCCCCGCCAGATCGGCGACGGCGAGGTCCGCCACCGGGCCCCAGGGCAGCTTCTCGCCCGGACCGCCGCCCGGCGGCAGCCGGTGGGCCCAGGCGAAGTGCGAGAACGGCTGGCCGTGCGAGGCCACGGCCAGGATGTCCCCCTCGGGCGTCCAGCCGCGGACCTGGGTGTCCACCGCGCCCCAGTACGTCAGCTGCCGCGACGGCCCGCCGTCGACCGGCGTCAGGTGCACCTCGGGGTCCAGGCTGCGCCAGTTCGTGTAGGCGATGTGGCTGCCGTCGGGGGAGAAGCGCGGGTGCCCGATGCGGGTGCGGTCCACCGTCAGGCGCCAGGCGCGCGGCGGCCGGGCGGCCCCGGGCGCGAGCGGGGCGATCCACAGGTCGTCCTCGGCGGTGAAGCAGAGCAGCTCACCGTGGAGGTGCGGGAACCTGAGGTACGCCCCGGAGGAGTCCGGGGAGGTGGGAACGGGGGTGCCTGGGGATCCGGAGGTCGCGGTCATCCCCCCCATGGTCGGCAGCCGGGCTGCGGGCGGCAACTCCTGGGAGCGGTGCGGCGGTCGGCGATCCCGCTCTCACCGGCGGGTACGGGCTCCGCCGGGCGGCGGCGCCGGGGACCTGGGTCCCGGGCGGGGCGGCGGGCGGGGCCGGTCATGGGCGCCGGCGGGCACGTGCCGTGCGGGCGGGTGGGCGGGCGGCTCGTCCGTGCCGCGTCCCGAGGGTCTTCCGGTGGGTTCTGCGGGTCCCGCGTCGTTCCTGTGCGGTGCGGCGTGGCCCCGGGCGGTGCCGCGTGCTCTCGCGGGACTTCAGGGGCGGGGGCCCTGCGGCCTCCGTCCGGGCCGTCTCCCGGCGCCTGCTTGCCGAAGCGCCGGACGCGCGGCCACCGCCTCAGCCCAGCAGGGAGGTCAGTCCGCGGTCCAGGTCCAGCTCCAGGTACTCGGAGCCGCCCGGCACCATGCCGTACGTGCCGTGCAGGAAGCGCAGCAGGCCGGTGGTGTCGAACTCGATCACCGCGACCCCCTCCGGGGCGCGCAGCTCGATGACCGTCCGCTCGGGCCCGGACGGCCGGATGTGCACGTCCCCGAGGCCGACCGCGGCCCGCAGCCCGTCCTCCAGCAGTTCGCGGGAGAACACCCAGACGACCTCCTGCCCGTCCAGGGAGACGTCGGAGGGGAAGACCAGGCTGACGGCGAAGGGGTCGTGGCGGTCGTACCGCAGCCCGACGGTCACCTCCCGGGTGACGGAGGGGACGGTGATCAGACGTGCCTGGACGCTGTGGTCGACGACTGCGCGCATGGGGTGCTCCTTTTCCGGGGGGCCTTTTCTCCTACGACCCCGTCAGAGCGTTTTCATGACGGCATACCGCAGGTAATCGATGTGAGTTCCGCAACAGTTTGGTGAAGGTCCGACATTGATGGCGTGTTCCCCCGGACCAGGCAAGTATCCCGATCCACCCGCAACCGGGCCGCTTCGAAGCGCTGGGTCGTCCCGTGTGTCGCTCCGGGTGACAACCGCCCGCGGAGCCCCCGTGCTCACCCGTCGGCGGCACGGCCCGCGGCGCGCGCCCGCCGCCCGGAGCCGCGCCCCGACCCGGACCCCCGGTCGGGACCGCCGCCGCACGCGTAGCACCATGTACGGCGGCACACATCGGTGCACGCATCACCTTTCGACCGGCGGGAGCACGAAGACAGTGGTGGACGTCCAGGGCACGGTGGCGGACGGCTACGAGCCGGTCCGTGACGCCTTCCGCGCCAACCTGACCGAGCGCGGCGACCGGGGCGCGGCCGTGGCCGTCTACCGGGACGGGCACAAGGTCGCCGACCTGTGGGGCGGCCTGGCCGACCCCCGCGGGCGGGAGCCCTGGACCGAGGACACCGCCCAGGTCGTCCGCTCGGTCACCAAGGGCCCGGCCGCCGCCGTCCTCCACCTGCTGCACCAGCGCGGACGCCTCGACCTGGACGCGCCGGTGGGCACCTACTGGCCGGAGTTCAAGGCGGCGGGCAAGGAGCGCGTACCGGTGCGCCACCTGCTCACCCACCGCGCCGGGCTGCCCGCCCTGGACACGCCCCTGAGCCCGGAGCAGGCGCTCGACGGCGTCCTCGGGCCGCGTGCCGTCGCCGCCCAGGAGCCCGCCTGGGAGCCGGGCACCGCCCACGGCTACCATGCGCAGACCCACAGCTGGCTGCTGGGCGAGCTGGTGCGGCGGGTCACCGGGCGGAGCCTGGGCCGCTGGTTCGCCGAGGAGGTGGCCGCACCGCTCGGCCTCGACCTGTGGATCGGACTGCCCGCCGACCAGGCGCACCGGGTGGGCCGGATCGCCGAGGTGGAGGCTCCGCCCGCGCCCGCCTCCGCCGGGCCGCGGGTGCGCCCCAGGCGCGAGGTCGCCGACGCCTGGCGCGATCCGCGCTCCCTCACCCGCCGCGCCTTCGGCGCCATCGACCCGCAGCCCGACGAGAACGACCCCGCCTACCGGGCCGCCGAGCTCCCCGCCTCCTCCGGAGTGGCCACCGCCCGCTCCCTGGCCCGCTTCTACGCGGCGCTCATCGGCGACCTCGGCGACGGCACCCGCCGGCTGTACGCCCCCGCCACCCTCACCCAGGCGCGTACCGAGGAGTCGGCCGGACCCGACCGCGTCCTGCTGGTCGCCACCCGCTTCGGTCTGGGCTACATGCTCCACGGCCCGTCCTCGCCGATGCTGGGACCGGGATCCTTCGGCCACCCCGGCCGCGGCGGCTCGCTGGCCTTCGCCGACCCGGAGACGGGACTGGCCTTCGCCTACGTCACCAACTCCCTGCAGAAGTCGGTCACCTCCGACCCGCGTGCCCAGGCCCTGGTGCGCGCGCTGAGGAAGGCCGCCGCGCACCGGGACGGCTGACCGGACCGGCGCCTACGCTGGCCCGATGCAGCGGTTCGAGGAACGTCTGAGGGGCTACGCGGTACTGGTCACGGGCGCCGGCCGGGGCATCGGCGCGGCTGTCTGCCGGCGGCTGGCCGCCGAGGGCGCCCGGGTGCTGGCCACCGACGTCGACGGCGAGAGGGCCGAACGCACGGCCCGTCAGGTGGCCGAGGCGGGCGGACGGGCCGGCCACACCGTCTGCGACGTGGGCGACGACGGCTCGGTGAGGGCGGCCGTCGCCTGTGCGGTGGAGCGGTTCGGCGGTCTGGACGTCCTGGTCAACAACGCCTACGGCATCCAGTCCGAGCCCCCGCTCTTCGAGGATCTGGCCGAGGATGAGTGGCGGCGGGGGCTCGACCTCACCCTCACCGGGGCGTTCCGCTGCGTCCGCGCCGCCCTGCCCCACCTGGCCGCCGCCCCGGACCGGCGCGGTGCCGTCGTCAGCGTCGGTTCCGTCAACGGCGAGCGCGACTTCGGCGGGCACGCCTACAGCGCCGCCAAGGCGGGGCTGGCCTCACTGACCCGCACCCTGGCCGGGCACGCCGCCCCGCGGGGGGTACGGGTCAACCTGGTCGCGCCGGGAACGGTCGCCACCCGGGCGTGGGAGGGCCGTGACGAGGTGCTGGAGCGGGCGGCCCGCGAGTATCCGCTGGGCCGCGTGGGCCGGCCCGAGGACATCGCGGCGGCCGTCGCCTTCCTCGCCTCGGCCGACGCGTCCTGGATCACCGGCCTGACCCTCCCCGTCGACGGCGGGCTGCTGGTCTCCAACCTCGGGCTGCGCCGGGTCCTCGGCGGGGAGGAGCACGGCTGACGGGCGGCCCGGCCGCACGGTGTTCCGGCCACATCGGCGGAACGGAGTTTTCCGTTCCGCCGATGTGGCCGCGCCGGACGCACCCGCGTCCGGCGGGGCCGGAGGCGTGTGGGTGCCTCTATGTCTTTCGTCAAGGCGCCCCTGTCGGGTTTGGGGTGGTTTGGCTGGCTGGGGTCATGCGGCGAGTTCGATGTTCTTGGGGACGCGGGGTTCGTAGAAGGTGCCGTCGCGGAGCATGGCGAACAGGACGCTGATGCGCTGGCGGGCGAGGCGGAGGAGGGCCTGGGTGTGGGTCTTGCCGTGGGCTCGTTGCTTGTCGTAGTAGGTGGGGAGGCCGGGTCGGCGTTCATGCAGGCGAAGGCGGACAGGAACATGGCCCGTTTGAGCTGGCGGTTGCCGCCTCGGGGTGCGTGTTCGCCGTGGATCGAGGTGCCCGACGACTTCGTGGTGGGGGCGAGTCCGGCGTAGGAGGCGAGGTGAGCGGCGGTGGGGAAGCTGGTGCCGTCGCCGACGGTGGTCAGCAGGACGGCTGCGGTCCTGACGCCGACGCCGGGCATCGACGTCAGGACCGGGGAAAGAGGGTGAGCCTCCAGCAGGGCGTTGATCTGGGCTTCCATCGCCCGGCGCTGCGTGTGGACGGCGGCCAGGGAGGCCGCCAGGGAGGGGATCACGATGTCCAAGGTGCCGGTGCCGGGGACGACGACGGTCTGTTCGTCGAGTGCGTCGAAGACATCGTCGATCAGTCGGGTGGCCATGCGCGGGGCCTTGGACCGGACCTCTCATCAGCGTCTCCGACGGCACCTCCCGGGCCCGGTGACACCACCCCCCAGGTCATGCCTTCGACAGGGGGACACAGTCATGCCGGACCCGGAGGCCAGCGGCCCTCTTGCAGGACCGCGAAGAACATAACGGGGGCATGTCACTTGATGGCGATGACGTAGACGCTGCCCCACTGCCGCTTGGGGTTGGCGATGGCCGGGTCGAACGGCCAGGGCTCGACGGACCGGAACCCGGCCTCGCCGAACAGCTGGGCCAGCTTCTCGTGGTCGTAGGCCCAGAGGTGAGGGGTGTAGGTGAGGTCGTCGTCCTGGTCGCGGAAGACGTAGTTGATCACGTCCAGATAGGTGTTGATGTCGCCGAGGCAGTCGCGCTTGGCGTACCAGCGCTCGATCACCTCGTCCGCCTGGCCGGGTTCGGCCGGGTACTGGTTCAGCACGAACGCGGCGTCGGGGACGCCGGTGACGACCTGTCCTCCGGGTGCCAGGACACGGTGGGCTTCGCGTGCGTAGTGCTTGGCCGAGCGGGGGTAGTCGATGTGCTCCAGGAAGTGCTCGGAGAACAACGACTGCACGGTGGCGTCGTGGAGGGGGATACCTTCGCGGACGTCCCACAGCAGGTCGGCCGGCGGTACGGCGTCGATGTTGAAGAAGCCGTCGATGCGGTGGGCTCCGCCGCCGATCTGGACCTTGGTGGGGGCGGTGTCGATCCGTTCGTCGGGCCATGCCCTGGAGCTGGCGCGATGGTACCGGTGCAGCTCGATCTCCTTGGCGGCGGTGCGCAGGGCGCGGCCGAGTCCGTGGGTAGTCGTCGGCTCGTTGAGAAGGGCTCCAATCTGTGCGGCGAGGTCGTCGGGCGAGGAAGGTGTGCGGTGCGGGGACATGGGTGTGGATTCCTCAAGGTGTGAAGGCACGGCCGCCGTCGTGCCCGGATCGGCCGCCTGGACGAGGACAGGGCAGGGTGGGGCACGGGTCGTGCCGGGGCGGGGAGCGTTGCTCAGACGGTGGCGGTGGACTGTGCCCACTGGTTGTTGCGCATCAGGGTGTACTTGATGTCCACCAGACGCGGAGCGATGGTGAGGTCCAGCTGCTCGGCCGGGTGGAGGAGGCCGTCGCCGCCGGGTTCGGTCCGCCAGACGCGGTAGTCGAGATCGGGGTAGGCGGGGTTGATACCGATTTCCCCCTTGGGGAAGGTCCCGTTGAACGGCGTGGCGATGTCCATGTGGTTCCAGTAGTTCCACGCCTGGAGCGCCTTGTGCTGGTCGAAGTAGAAGTAGAAGTCGGGGTAGCGGCCGAAGGTCCGCAGTTCGCGGTGGATGAGGTGGCCCAGGAGTGGGCCCAGCCGGATGGCGAGGTTGTCGAACTCCCAGCGGGTGCGGTGCCAGGCTTCCGGGGCCTGGCCGGGTGTGAACAGGCGGGCCGCGACGAGATGGCTGATCCGCTCCGCGAGGTAGGGGCGGGCGTGGGCCGCGTCGACGGTGGGGTCGACGCGTGCGAGGAGCGCGTCCAGCTCGCCCGGTGAGGGGCGGAATCTGGCGAGGTCGAACCTGCCGGCCATCTGGGGGAAGGATGCGAAGAGCATCTCCTTGTACAGCCAGTTGTCGAACTCGCCCAGCTCGGCCAGCCGCCTGGTCCGGTCGCTGGTGGAGTGCAGCATCAGGTACTCCGCCAGGGCCTCGAAGTAGATGTATCCGAGGATGGGCAGGCGGGGGATCGTCTCGTCCAGCAGTCGTAGGAACGGGTCGGCCGCCACGGGCGCTCCGTGGTAGGTGATGGCCGCGGCGAGGGCGAGGAAGGCGGTGGAATTCTTGACCCGGCTGACGACCGCTTCGCGCAGCTGGTGCCGTTCGGTCTTGGAGAGCAGGTACTCCAGGTGGGTGTAGATCTGGAGGTGGATCGTGCCCAGGCGCAGGTAGTCGATGCCTGCCAGGCCGCGGTAGGCGTGCCGGGGGACGGTGATCTCGAAGATCAGCGGTGTGGGGGCCCGGTCGTGCTCTCCGAGTCTGGCGACGAAGGCCGGGGCTTCCTTGTGGAGAACGTAGGAGGCGAGGTTGTGCATCCGCAGGCCGCCGCCGCTCGGGGTGAGGGGTGCGCAGTAGATGCTGCCGACCAGGCAGCCCCCGGAGGGGTAGAGGACGCCCTGCTCGCTGATCTGCTCCAGGGCGTGGGTGACGTGCAGCAGGTGCAGCGTGCCGTCGCCGCCGAGCGCGTCGAAGAGCGCGTTGCCGCGCAGGAGTCGTCCGTTGGGTGTCTCCTCCAGCAGACGGGTCTGCCAGGCCGCTTCCCGTGCGGCCAGGGGGTCAAGGTGCCGGTCGGGGCCGGGGCCCGGCGTGGAGTCGTAGAAGGCGTGGGCGTCGGCCCACAGGTGATAGGTGTCGAGGAAGTCCATCAGCGCACCACCCCGTGGGCTTCCAGCGCCTCCAGGGCGGCGTCGGCGCTGCCGGCGCCCGCCAGGTGGGCGGCCTCGCTGTGTACGACGAGGTCGAATGCGGTGGCCCGCAGTGCGTCGAAGGCGGCGGGTACGCGGATGTGAGCGGCGTCCGGCCACCAGCTCAGCTTCGGCAGCCGGTAGCGGTCGAGGGCGTCGGCGGCTTTCAGCAGGTCGCTGATGTGCTCCGCGCGGGCGTGGTCGGTTCGGTCGTCGGTGGTGAAGGCGGCGTACGGCCTCTCGTGGAGCCGTACCGCGATCGCCGCCCGCTCCACAGCCTGTGGGGTGGCGCGGAGGCGGAAGTGGTCCCAGACTACTTCGGCGTTCTCGACGAGCCAGGTGGCGGCGCGGGGGCCGTGTCCGGGGTCGTCCTTGTCGTGCAGGCGGCGGCAGTCGTGCACGGAGGCCGCCAGGATCAGCGTGGCTGTGTCGTCCTCGCCCAGACCGGTGATCTCGGCCAGCAGCGCCGCCAAGGCCGCGGTGCGCATCGCGTGCCGGACTCCGTGCAGCGAGTTCAGGAGTCTGGGCTCGGCCAGCCAGGCACCGGGGATGGCGGTGCGGGTGAGTAAACGCTGGGGCGCGGGGCGGAGCCGGGGCGGCGGGAAGTCCGGGAGGTGGTCCGGCCGGTTGGCCTTGATCCACTCCACGGTGGTGTGGTCGGTGTACTGGTGGCGCGGGAGCTGCTTGCGTGCGGCCAGCTCAACCATGCTGTCGGTCGGCGGGTTCGTGCTCATCGGGCCTCCCCCTCGGTGGCGTACGACGAGTGGCTCAGGCGGTGGGCGCGGCGTCCGCCGCACCGGCTTTGCGTTCCTGCTCGGCGGTCTCGAAGGCGGCCGTGAACTCGGCGAGTTCCCGCTCGCTCATCAGGTCGATCCCCAGCTCGGCGGCGACGGCCCGGATGCGGGCCGTGGCCTCCTCCTGCGCCGCTTCGCCGGCGGCGTCGTCGAGCAGCACTTCGAACTCGGCGTGGTGGCCCCACGCCTCGCTCCACTTCACGGCGATCTCGACGCCCCGGAAGCGGAAGTTGTGGCGGCGGTTGAAAGCCTGGTGCATCCGCTCCTCCAAGCCGAGGGCGTTGAAGACGCGTACGGCGGCCGGGACGTCCTCCCGGGCGATCGCGATCTCCGTCTCCGGGAAGGCGGCACCCTGGCCGATCCTGCCGGCTTTGAGGGAGATCTTCGCCGTCCCGGCGACGGTGTTGTCAGTGACCTTCAGCAGCTTGTCGGGCAGCACGTAGAAGCGGATGTGCTTGTCGTCGCGACCGAGGTCCTCGCCGTCCCGCTCCAGACGCTCGACGAGCCGGTCGTGGGTGTTCCGGTCGAAGCGGGCACGCATTTCGATCTCCGTGGCCACGGTCTTCTTCTCCTTCAAAAGGCATGGGTGATCCGCCCGGGCCCGTGGATGTGGGGCCCGGCTGGTGTCGGGTGGCTGTGTGCTGTTGTCGGGGCCGGGCGGTGCGGCCGTGAGGTCACCGGTGCGGGACCGCACCGCCCCTGCTATGTCCCGTTGTGTGCTGCGGCGGCGGGTGTCAGAGGTTCTCGCCGAAACGGTCGCGTACGACGCCCTCGTGCAGGTAGTTCGGCAGGGCCACGCCGCCGACCGAGGTACGGGTGGTGGCCACCTGCTCCTCGGTGTCGCTCGGGAAGCCCTCCAGCAGCCGCAGGCACTGCCGGGCCCACTCGCGGGACTTCTCCCAGTCACCGCCGTCACGGTGCAGCGCCGCCAGCGCGTAGGCGCTCTCGGCGGCCGCCCAGCGGTTGGTGGCCAGCTCCTGCTGGAAGACGTACTCCAGCTCCTCGGCGGAGGCGACGCGGGTCGGATTGGTCATGCTGCCCTCTCTAAGGTCGTGGTATCCCAGTGGTGATCAACGCATCGACGTCGCATGGGTGACGTCAGCTCCGCTCAGTAGGTGAAGATCTCGGCGAGCGTGCGATAGTCGTACAGCTCGCCCTTGTCGAACCACAGGGCCACTTCCTGCTCGGCCTCCTCCTTGTTGCCGGAAGCGTGGACCAGATTGGCCACGGCCTTGCCCGACGCCTTGCTGGCGGTCTTGCCGTAGTGGGAGAAGTCCCCGCGGATCGTGCCGGCGGGCGCCTCGTTCGGGTAGGTGCTGCCGACGATCTTGCGGACGGTGGCGACCGCGTCGTAGCCCTCCAGCACCAGAGCGATCACAGGGCCCTGCTGCATGAAGGCGGCGGTGAGGTTGTAGACCTGCGCGCCCAGCCGTTCCTCGAGGTCGAAGTAGTGGCGCCGGGTGAACTCCTCGTCCATCCACTTCATCTTCACGCCGACGATCTTCAGCGCCGCGTCCTCGAAGCGAGAGATGATCTTCCCGGCGAAGCCGCGTACCACCGCGTCCGGCTTGAGCAGTACGAGCGTGCGCTCCACGGTGGGGTCCTGTTCCTGGGCCATCGGCTCCCTTTCAGCTTGCCGGTCATGGGTTATGACGAATAATCAGCACGTCCCGCCCGAGATTACCCGCGCCGAAAGGGCGTTCCGTTTCCCGGTGGTCGCTACGCCCGCCGATGTCGCCCCACGGTCCGGTGACCGGTGCCCGGCCACCGCAGCACCCGCTGTGGAACGGGAGGCGCCGGACCGCGGTCGTGGGGGTGGCGAGGCCCCGCACGCGGCATGCCGGCGGGCTGCCCACCGCCTTGTTGTCGCATCACCAGGCTCCAGTGCAGCTGCTCCAGGTGGAACGCGCACGCCCGGCACGCCCGGACCTCGACGTCGATGCCGCGCGCGCTGATCGTGCCGATCGGTGCGACCTCCGTGCCGGTGCGGTCGCAGCGGAAGCACGTCCCGGCCGCCCACGCGAACCGCTCCCACAGCGCGAGCGGCTTCACGGCCGCTCCCCGGCCTCGACGGGACGGAGGTCGGCGATGCGCGGCTCCACTCCCGGCCACCGCCCACCGGGCGCAGCCACGCCCGGGTGGGCGCCGCCGAGGCGGGGTAGGGCCAGTCCTGCACCTCGCCCCTCCGCCCGGTGCGGGTCTCCAGGACGAGCGCCCCGGCGGCCAGCCAGTCAGGGGCCGACGGGGAAGTAGACTCACCGGCTCCCGTGCCGCTTCGGCCGGCGGCCGGTGCGGTGGGCACCCGGCGGGGGTGCATGGCGCTGTTCGTCATCGGACCTCCAGCGATCCTCGGCCGTAGGTGGTGGCCCGCCCCGCGCGTGGGAGAGGGACGGGCCGCCTGGACCGCCCGGCGGCGAGGGGGAGTCATGGACATCGCCCCGGGCGGCGTTCTCGGTGTGATGCGACAGTAGGCGGGCCTCTCCGCGGCACCCCGGAAAAACCTTCCGGGGTCCTTTCGGACCACGAGGTGATGCTCGGAACATGCGAGGAATGACGGAGAACCTGACCATCGGCGAACGCGTCGCCTGGTACCGGCGCCGACGCGGGCTCTCTCAGGAGGTACTGGCCGGCCTCGTCGGGCGCACCACCGACTGGCTGAGCAAGGCGGAGAACAACCGGATCGAACTCGATCGTCTCTCCGTGATCACGGCGCTGGCCGACGCCCTCGACGTGTCCCTCGGCGACCTGCTCGCCGAGCCGACCCTCATGGAGTGGTCGAGCGACAGCGGCCACCACACGGTCCCCGCGCTGCGTGAGGCACTCATGGACTACAGGCAGCTCACACCTCTCCTCGGGGCCCCGCCCGAGGGAGAGCCACCCGCGCTGCCGGAACTGCGGGCGAACGTCACGGAGGTCCTCGACGCCTACCAGTCGTCACGCTACGGCTTCGCGACGCGACGCCTTCCCCTGCTCCTGGCCGACGCGCTGTTCGCGGCCCGCGCGTACTCGGGAGACCAGCGGGAGGAGGTCCACGCCCTGCTCGCTCTGGCCTACCAGGGCGCGGCCATGGTGCTGGGGAAGGTCGGAGAGGTGGAGCTGGCCTGGATCGCGGCCGACCGCGGACTGGCGGCGGCGCAACAGAGCGGACGGGGTGTGGTCACGGGCTCGCTCTTCCGATCGGTGACGCACTGCCTGCTCTCCACCGGACGCTTCACCGCAGCGGTGCAACTGGTGAACGACGCGGCGGGCGTCATGCAACCGGAGCTGGGCGGCGCACCCCCCGACTATCTGTCGGTGTACGGCACACTCTTCCTCGCCGGCGCCATGGCCGCGGCACGGGCGGAGGACCGGGCGACGGCACGGGCCTTCCTCCAGGAGGCGGACGAGGCCGCACGAAGGCTCGGGACGGACGCCAACCACATGTGGACCGCCTTCGGACCGACCAATGTGGCCATCCACCGCGTGGCCACGGCCGGGGAACTCGGTGACGTACAGGTCGCCGCCGATCTCGGGCAGCGGATCGACACCCGCAGGATGCCGGTCGAGCGGCGGGTACGACACAGTCTCGAAGTCGCCCGCGCGCTGAGTGCGTGGAACCGCACCGACGAAGCTTTGGCCAAACTGCTGGAAGCCGAACAGGACGCCCCCGAGCAGGTCCGCCACCACTACATGAGCCGCGAACTGGTCATCGGCTGGGTACGCGGCACCCGGGGACGGCCGTCCCAGCCCGTGGCCGATCTGGCCCGGAGGCTTCGCATCGTCTGAAGTGACTAGGGTCCACGGTGTGAGCGACAACGAGCACGAGGCCAAGATGGCGCGTCCACGCATGGCGGCGGGAGCGCTCTTCTTCGACGACACCGACCGGGTCCTGCTGGTCGAACCGACATACAAGGACTACCTCGACATCCCCGGTGGCTACGTCGAACGAGGCGAGTCGCCGCTGCGGGCCTGCGTACGTGAGGTCCACGAAGAACTGGGCATCGCACCTCCCATCGGACGACTGCTGGTCGTGGACTGGGCACCGAGCCCCGGAGAGGGGGACAAGGTCCTCTACCTCTTCGACGGCGGGGTCCTGAGCGCCGAAGACCGCGAGCGGATCGAACTGCAGGCGGAAGAGCTGCGCGACTACGGCTTCTACCGTACGGAGCGGGCCCCCGAGTTGACCATCCCACGTCTTGCGCGACGCATCGCCGCCGGTATTCAAGCCCGAGCGGACGGAGGAACCGTCTACCTGGAACATGGCTCTCAGCCCGTGCGCTGACAAGACCTGTGATCTCTCAGGCACCGGCTCGCCCTGTTCCCGGCGCCCTGCACGTTCTACCGGCAGCAGGCCCGCAGCGGTCATGGCCATGGCCGCCGAGGCGGTGACGAGGACGGCAGCAGCAGTGCGGAAGCGGTCCTCCAGCAGGTCGCCGAAGCCGGTGCGCAGGCGTCCGGGGCCTCGTAGGTGTTGCGGTCCGCATGCGCGCGGCCCGGCGCGCGGTACCGCCGGCCCGGCAGGGCGGAGGTGCTCAAAGGCCCTGCCGGGCCGGCGGTATTCAGTCCGCCGGGCGGACCACCGTCGCGCCCGGCGCCGGGCTCGTGGCCGTGTGGGCGGTGCGGCAGACGCCCGAGGCGCGCAGGGCGAAGGCGATGTCCGAGGCCGTCGCGGCGTCCTCCGCGAGGAAGGCGCAGGTCGGTCCGGAGCCGGAGACCAGTGCGGCCGACGCGCCCGCCCGGGTGCCCACCGCCAGGGTGTCGTCCAGGGACGGCAGCAGGGAGACGGCGGCGGGCTGGAGGTCGTTGGACAGGTGCCCGGCCAGCGCGGCGGCGTCCCCGGCGCGCAGCGCGGCCAGCAGCGCGGGGGAGGCCTCGGGCGCGGGTACGGCGTCGGCGCCCGCGCCGCCGCCGCGCGCCTCGCGCAGCCGGTCGCACTCCCGGTAGACGGCCGGGGTGGACAGCCCGCCGACGGCGACGGCGAACACCCAGTGGAAGGTGCCGCCCACCTCCAGCGGCGTCAGCAGCTCTCCCCGGCCCCGGCCCAGCGCCGCGCCGCCTACCAGGGAGAAGGGCACATCCGAGCCCAGTCCGGCGCAGATCTCCAGCAGTTCCTCGCGCGAGGCGCCCGTGTCCCACAGCGTGTCGCAGGCCAGCAGCGCGCCCGCCGCGTCCGCGCTGCCGCCGGCCATGCCGCCGGCCACGGGGATCTCCTTGCCGATGTGCAGATGGACGTCCGGCGCGATGCCGTACCGCACGGCGAGCGCGTCGGCGGCGCGGACGGCCAGGTTGGTGTGGTCCAGCGGCACCTGGTCGGTGTCCGGGCCCGAGCAGGTCACGCGCGGGCCCTCGCCGGGCGCCGCGGCGGTGGCGGTGACCTCGTCGTACAGGCCGACGGCCAGGAAGACGTTGGCCAGGTCGTGGAAGCCGTCCGGCCGCAGTCCGCCCACCGCGAGCTGCACGTTGACCTTGGCGGGTACGCGTACGGTGACCGGCGCGGCGGTACGGGCGGTGCCCGGGCCGGCCGTCTGTGCGGTGCTCATGAGCTGGTGGTGCCCTTCCGCTCCGCGATGGCCGCGAAGTCCTCGATCGTCAGTGACTCCCCCCGGGCGCGGGGAGCCAACCCCGCGGCCGTCAGCGCCGCCTCGGCCGCCGCGGCCGAGCCGGCCCAGCCCGCCAGCGCCGCGCGCAGCGTCTTGCGGCGCTGGGCGAAGGCGGCGTCCACCACGGCGAAGACCTCCCGCCGGGTGGCACCGGTGCGCGGCGGCTCGCGCCGGGTCAGCGAAACCAGCCCGGAGTCCACGTTGGGCGCGGGCCAGAAGACGTTGCGCCCGATGGCCCCGGCCCGCCGCACCTCCGCGTACCAGGCGGCCTTCACCGACGGCACCCCGTAGACCCTGGAGCCCGGTTCGGCCGCGAGCCGGTCGGCGACCTCGGCCTGGACCATCACCAGACCGTGCCGCAGGGAGGGGAACGTCGCCAGCATGTGCAGCAGGACGGGCACGGCGACGTTGTAGGGGAGGTTGGCGACCAGCGCGGTGGGCTCGGGGCCCGGCAGTCCGGTGACGCGCATCGCGTCGTGGTGGACGAGCGCGAAGCGGTCGGCCCGGCCGGGCAGCCGGGCGGAGACGGTCGCGGGCAGCGCCGCCGCCAGCACGTCGTCGATCTCCACAGCCGTCACCCGGGCGGCCTCCTGGAGCAGCGCCAGTGTCAGCGACCCCAGCCCCGGGCCGACCTCGACCACCACGTCCTCGGGCGTCACCCGCGCGGTCCGCACGATCCGGCGGACGGTGTTGGCGTCGATGACGAAGTTCTGGCCGCGCTGCTTGGTGGGGCGCACCCCCAGCACGGCGGCCAGCTCGCGGACGTCGGCGGGGCCGAGGAGGGCGCCGGCACCGGTATCGGCACCGGCACCGGTATCGGCACCGGTATCGGCGTCGGGGGAGGGGGAGGGGGCTGAGCTCACCGGTGCAGTTTACGGCCGCACACCGGCCAGGCGCTCGCGCCCTTCTGCACGTACAGCTTCTTCGCCCGGTGGGTCTGCTCGGCCGGAGGGGCGTCCTGCGGGCGGCCCTCCCCGCCCAGGGCGCGCCAGGTGCGGGTGTCGAACTGGTAGAGCCCGCCGTGGCCGCCGGGGCCCACCGCGTCCGGGCGGCCGCCGGACTCGCAGCGGGCCAGGGCCTCCCAGTCCAGGCCGTCGGCGCCCCGCACCGAGGAGGGCGGCTCGGCGGTGCCCACGCGGACGATCCGCGCTCTGGGCGCGCGTACCACCGCCGTCCCGGTCAGGCGGGGCCGCTGCCGCACCCCGTCGACCGTGCGCACCTCGTAGGTGAGCCGGCGCAGCCCCGGCACACCCGTCTGCTCCACCACCTCGGTGCCGCGGAACAGGGACGGGTCCGCGCGCCGCTCGGTGGTGCACGGGACGGGCTCGTCGCGCACCCGCTCGGTCTCGGTGATGCGCAGCACGGTGACGGTCTGGCCGTCGCGCGGGACGGAGTCCAGGGCCGCCGAGGCGCGGTCCGCGCCGCGCAGTTCCACGCCCGCGTCGGCCAGCGCCCCGCGCACGGTCGCGGCGTTGGTGCGGACGGTGCGCCCGCGGCCGTCGGCGAGGACGGTCACGCTCCGCTCGGTCCACACGGTCAGCGCCAGGCCGTCGCGCCCGATGCGCCGGTCGCGGGGCACCGACACGCGCGCCCCCTCCGGGCGCACCCCGAGCCCGCGCAGCGCCGCCTCCACGGTGGCGGCGGTGGTCCACACCCGCCGGGTGCGGCCGTCGAGGGTGAGGGTCAGCGGCCGGCCGTAGCGGACGGTGACGCTGTCGCCGTGGGAGAGGGGTTCGCCGGGTGCGGGGGAGACGGCGTCGTGCGCGCCGACGGACACGCCCTCGTCGGCCAGGAGCTCGGAGACGTCGTCGGCGAAGGTGTGGAGGGTGCGCGGCCCGTCCTCGCCCTCCACCGACAGGCTGACGGCCTTGTCGTCCACCACGAAGGCGCAGGTGCCGCCCGCGAGGAAGGCGACGACGAGGGCCTGCGGCAGCAGGCGACGCAGGGCTTCGGGGCGCTGGGCGGCCTTCCGCTCCCGCGCGGCCCGGCGGGCGGCGGCCCGGCCGCCGGTCGTGCCGTGGGCGGGGGCGTGCGCCGGGGTGTCCCAGGTGCCGCCCTGGGGGGGGGCCCCGGCGGCCCCGGCGGGGCCGCCCGCCCCCGGACCCTCCGGGGG
>NZ_JBXUOY010000043.1:0-27614 GCF_057196705.1 Streptomyces sp. ATLC9
GTCGTCGGTCGTGCCGCGACGGCCGTGTCCGGCCGGTCCTGAGCCAACGGTTTCATGGGCCACCTCTCGGGAAAGCGGGTCCGGCTTCGGCTGAAGGAGGACCGGTCCGCCGCCCCGCCCGGCCCGCCCCGGGTTCGCGGGAGGGGACGCGGTCCGCGCGGCGGCGGGACGGGGCGCCCGTCCGGTGGAGGGCCCGGGACTCCCCGGCCCTCCCCGCCGGTGCGGGAGAGCCGCCGGCCGTACGCCTGGAGCAGCCGTACCGGGCCGCCGGCCGGCGGAAACGGGCCCCGGGCGAGGACGACACGCACGGGTGTCCGCCGCCGCCCCCCTCGCGGCCCTTCCGGGAGCGAGGGGGCGGCGGCCGACCCCCGTCAGCCGCGCGGCAGTACGGCGGACAGCACGGACGGCAGCCGGGTCCAGTCGGAGGTGACCACGCTCGCCCGTTCGGCCGCCAGCAGCGCCACCCTGTCGCGCGCCTGACCCTCCGTCGGAGCGGTGGCGCTGATGGCGGGGGAGACGGCGTGGGCGTCGGTCATGATCAGCAGATAGCCGTTCCGGGCGTACCAGGCGGTGTCGATACCGCCGGAGACGTACGCCGGGGCGTCGCCGTCGAAGACCACGAACCAGGGGCGCAGCGAGACGTCCGCGTAGCGGGTGCGCGGGTCCCCGGACGCGGCGCGGTGCACGGCGGGGAAGGCGGTCGCCTCGCCCAGCCGCCCGGCGGCGGCGAGGTCGCGCAGACGGGCGGCGTACTCGCGGTCGGTCCACAGGGTGTCGAAGGGGTTGGACTCCTCGAAGGTGCCGGGGATGAGATGGATCAGGAACTTCCCCGCCAGCGCGTCCCTGGTGGGCCAGCCCCCGCTGCGCACGGCGTCGTCGAGGGTGGCGTGGCCGGCGGCGAGGTCGCCGGGCCGGTAGAGCGCGTCGCCCAGCTCCCGGGCCACCAGGGCGTCGAACTGCGCGGGCCCGCGGCCGTGGTCGCCGGCGAAACCGTCCTTCATCTCGATCTTGATCAGGACCGGCCGGTGCCCGGGGTTGGCGTCGTGCCAGGCCCGCATGTCGGCCAGGCAGCCGGCCAGGCTCTGGTTGCGGGGCCGGGAGCGCAGCTCGGCGGGGGAGGAGGCGTTCTCGCAGTTGTTGTCGTTGACCAGCGGGCCGTCGTGGGCCACGCGCCAGCCGCCCGAGTACTTGGCCCACACGTCCAGCTCCAGCAGCGAGGCGCCGGAGTCCAGGGCGTCGGCGAAGTAGGTGTACTTGTCCTTCTCGTAGGCGTTGTGCACCCCGACGGAGGTGGTGCCGGAGTACGGCAGACCTCCGGGGGCCGCCGCTTTGGCGGGTAAGGGCAGGAGTGCCGTGCCCAGGGCCGCCGCGGCGACCACCCCGTACCGTCCCGCCCGGCCCCGCGTCCGTCCGTTTCCGAAGTGCCGTCTCATCCGTGCCCCTTCTCCGACGAGGTCGATCCCGTCCGAAGGTAGGCCGGTTCACGCGACCGGGGGAGGGCGCGTGCGCGGCGGGCGGGACAACGGAGAGGGAAGACCGGGTGGGGGAGCCGCACTCCCGGCATTCCGCGCGAGCTGCCCTTTTCGTTGCATGGACGGCTCATGGCCTCATGTCATGCCTTCCAGCCGGTCATGAACCGGCTGCCCACCGTGATCAACGCCCTGTACCGGTTCGGCGGCCGTTTCCATGGCGCGACACGCACCATGCGGCGGGCCCGGGCGTGCCCACCGCTTTCCGGAGGGGTTCCCGATGCCCCCGGGGGTTCCCGATGTTCAGGAACATCACCGCTGCCCCGACCGCGTCACTGATGGCGGCCGCAGGCCTCGTCCTCACCGGCTCGTCCGCTCACGCCTCGACCACGACGGTCTGCAAGACCTCCTCCGTCCCGTCGGGGTACGCGGTCGTGGGCGAGGGCAGCAGTACGTCCTGCCCCGGCTCCTTCCCCAACACCTGGACGATCCAGGCTCTCTGAGCACACCCTTCCCGGGGCGGGCGGTGTGCCCGCCCCGGGAAGGGGCGCGGGAGGGGGGAGCCGTCAGCGGCGGAAGGGGCCGGAGACCTCGAACGTGATGCCGCCCAGCCCGGCCGGATCGCCCAGGGTGCCGCGCTGGGAGGAGAAGTAGAGCCGGGAACCGTCCGGGGAGAAGGCCGGGCCGGTGATCTCGGAGTCGCCGTGGCCGTCGAGCCGGATCACCGGGGCCACCGCGCCCTCGGGCGTGATCACGTTGATCTCCATGTTGCCGCCGTCCTCCGCCACGTACAGGTCGCCGCCGGGAGTGCCGGTGATGTTGTCTACCCCGTCCAGCGGGGAGTCC
Source organism: Streptomyces sp. ATLC9 (assembly GCF_057196705.1). NCBI lineage: Bacteria > Bacillati > Actinomycetota > Actinomycetes > Kitasatosporales > Streptomycetaceae > Streptomyces > Streptomyces sp. ATLC9. The sequence goes on from NZ_JBXUOY010000043.1 coordinate 2,316, forward strand.
GCGTCGTAGGTCACCGACAGTTCGTTCCGCTCGGCGTCGTAGGCCCACACCCGGTTGTCGCCCTTGGTGGTGAACCAGCAGGTGCCGCCCGCGTAGTGGCAGCCCTCACCGCCGTCGAAGTGGCGGGCGGCCGACACCTGGTGGCGTGTCTGCCTGCCGAACAGCGGGGCCGACGGGTCGGGGACCTCGCGCCACTCCACACCGCCGCCGGCCGACTCGCACAGCACGTCCAGCCGGCCGCGTGACAGATCGCCCCAGACCTCGGGGGTGTAGCGGTAGAAGCAGCCGTCCGACTCGTCCTCGGTCAGGTAGACCACCCGCCGGTCCGGGTCGCAGGCCGCCGCCTCGTGCTTGAAGCGGCCCATCGCCTTGTGCACGACCGCCTCGCGCCGCCCGTACGGATCGGTCTCGAAGACCCGGCCGCGCCAGGTCTCCTCGCACGACAGCCAGGTCCGCCACGGGGTCGCCCCGCCCGCGCAGTTGAGGTTGGTGCCCTCCAGGACGCGGTAGGCCCGGTCGATCGAGCCGTCGGCACGGAAGCGGATCGCCGAGGCGCCGCCCACCAGGGGGACCTCGGAGTTGGAGACGTAGATCCAGCCGTCGCCGTCCGGGTAGCAGGCGCCGCCGTCGGGCGCCGGGTGCCACAGGATTCCGCCGACCGGAAGGCTGGAGCGGGCCACGATCCGGCTGCGGAACCCCTCCGGCAGCGCCACCCCGTTGGTGTCCGGCGCCCGCAGCGGTCCGTACGGGCCGGCCGTCGCGGTGGAGACGCCGGCCGCGGTGGCGGCGCCCTGCCACAGGGCGCCGGAGAAGGCGACGGCCCCCGCGCCGGCGGAGGCGGTCCTGAGGAAGGTGCGTCGCTGCATGCGGACTCCAGGCGTGTGAGGGAACGTGTGAAGGACGTGTACACGTCACCATTGCGCGCCGACGGCGTCGGGCGAAGGGAGCCGGGGGAGAAGATCCGGTGAACAGCCGTTCACATGGGCGACGGCCCCCGGACGCGGTCGGGCGTCCGGGGGGCCGTCGGCCGTGGTCGCGGCCTCACCGCGCCGCACTCCGCGGCGTCCGCCCTGGCCGAAGACGTGCCAAAGCCGCGCCGGCGGCTCCGGTCAGGGGTCAGGGGGCGGGGGAAGAGCGCACTGGGCGCATATGACGCCCCGATGACGTGCGGATCCTCGTCCCGCCGTCGCGCGCCCGGCCTCCGACTCGGCCGGAAGACGACGCCCCGGGCGCCCGGAACCCCGGACCGCGTCCGCCTCGCCGCGGACGGAACGGCTAGCCGAGCCGGCCCCGCGTCCGCATGGCCGCGCGCTGGGCGGCGGCCTGGGCCGGGCCCGTGACGTAGTGGACCAGGGGGCGGGCGGCGGCCAGGGCCGCGCGGGCCGCGTTGGAGCCGCAGGCACCGTGGACGCCCCCGCCCGGGTGGGCGGAGGCGGAGGCGAGGTAGAGGCCGCGCACCGGGGTGGCGGGACGGCCGGTACCGGGGACGGGACGGAAGAGGAGCTGCTGGTGGACGGCCGCGGTGCCGCCGTTCAGCGCCCCGCCCACCAGGCTCTCGTCGCGCGCCTGGAGGTCCGGCGGGGCCATCACGCGGCGCTCCTTGACCAGCTCCCGGAAGCCCGGGGCGCGGCGCTCCACCTCCTCCTCCACCCGGTCGGCCATGACCTCCCGCTCGCCCGGCCCCCAGCGGCCCGTGATGCCGTCACCGCCCGCGTCGCCGCGCACCCGCTGGGGCAGGTGGGTGTAGGCCCAGGCCGACTCGGTGCCCCTGGGGGAGCGGGAGGGGTCGGCGGTGGTCATCTGGCCCAGCAGGCAGAACGGCCGGTCCGGCACCAGGCCGGTGGCCAGCTGGGCGCTGTGGCGGGTGAGGTCGTCCATACCGTCGGCCAGATGGATGGTGCCCGCGCCCGCGGCCCCGGGGGCGGACCAGGGGATGGGCCCCGACAGCGCCCAGTCCACCTTGAACGTCGAGGTGTCCCACTGGAAGCGGCGGATGTCGTCCTGGAGCCGCAGGGGCAGGTGCTCCCAGTCGACCAGCCCGCCGTACAGCGCCGGGGCGGGGACATCGGCCAGGACCGCCCGCCGCGCCCGTACGGCGTCGCCGCCGGCGGTCCGCACGCCGAGCGCGCGCCCGCCCTGGACCACCACCCGCACCACCCGGGCGCCGCAGCGTACCGTCCCGCCCCGCGACCGAAGCCGGGCCACCAGGGCCGCGGTGAGGGAGCCGGCGCCGCCGGCGGGCACCGGCCAGCCGTACTGCTGGCCCAGCATCGCCAGCAGCCAGCCGTAGACAGCGCCGGCGGTGGACTCCGGGAAGAGGTCGGTGTGCAGCGCGCACCCCGCCAGCAGCATCGGCCCGCCCCGGCCGCCGAACTCCTCCTCGCCCAGGCGCCGCACCGGCAGCAGCAGGGTGCGCAGCAGGCGCAGCCCCCCGGCCGCGCGCAGTCGGGCCAGCAGCGACAGCGCGGGGCGCACCGGCGGGAAGGGGGCGAGGAGGGCGTCCAGGAGGTCCGGGCCGAGCCCGTCCCACAGACGCGTCAGCCGCAGGTACGCCTCCCCGTCGCCGGGTGCGAAGGACTCCAGGCTCGCGGCGGTGTCCTCCCGGTCCCGGTGCAGCACGGGGCAGCGCCCGTCGGGCAGCGGATGGGCGAGGACGGACGGCGCGTGGCTCCACCTCAGGCCCCAGCGCTCCAGCTCCAGGGAGCGGATGACGGGCGAGGCGGCGGCCAGCGGATGGAAGGAGCTGAACAGATCGCTGACGTAGTCGGGGTGGACGCCGCGGTCGCTGCGCACCGCGCCGCCGGGCTCGGGCTGTGACTCCAGGACCAGCACCCGCCAGCCCGCGTCGGCCAGCAGGTTCGCGGCCACCAGTCCGTTGGGGCCGGATCCCACCACGACGGCGTCGTACGCCTCGGACATCTGCGGACAGCCTCCTGTGCGACAGAAACGGAAACGGAAACGGCGGGAGTGCGGGGCGGGAGGCGCGGGGGCGGCGGTCAGTCCCCGGGCGGTGCGGTGTCGGGGCGCGCGGTGTGGGCGGGGTGGCCGTGGGTGCGGCGGGCCTCCTTCATCTCCGCCTCGTACAGGTGCTTCAAGCCGTCCGTCAGGCGGTCGCGCACCCGCTCCTCCAGTCGCGCGAACGGCTTGTAGTAGTGCGAGTCGTAACCCTCGACGATCTGGAACGTCCAGTGGCCCGGGATCACGTTGCGGCCCAGGACCTCGGTCTCCAGCAGCTCCGCCTCCTCGGTGTGCCCCGCCTCGCGCAGCAGGTCCACCGCCTCGCCCAGCAACAGGTCGGAGCGGCCGGTCATCTGGTGGAAGGAGTACAGATGGCCGCGTGCCCGCTCGGTCGCCTCCAGCGCCTCGGTGACCTTGCCGACGGCCTCGACCGTGGCGTCGTCCACGCCCGGCGGGCGGCGGTGCGCCCGGTCGGGCCGGTCCTCGGGTCCGTTCCAAAGGCGGCCCGCGGCGCGGTCCCCGGTACGTTTGTCCGTCACGCGTGCCTCCCCGCTTCCCGGTCGGCCTCGCTCCGGCCGGACTCCACCACGTTCCGCAGCCGCGACAGCATCAGCCGGTGCCGCAGCCGGAGCGCCATGTCCAGGGGCGCGGTGTGCAGCCGGGCCACCGCGCCGCGCAGGGGGTGCTCGTCCATGGTGATCAGCGAGCCCTCGCCCCAGGGCTTCACCGAGATGGCGATGCGGGCCGTGCCCAGCCGCCCCGCCGACGCCTCCAGTTCGAGCCGCCCGGGCGGCTCGCAGACGCGCACGATCGTGTGGCCGCGCTCGGTCAGCGGCCCCATGCCGATGGTGTAGCGCAGGGTCGTGCCCACCTCGGGCCAGTGGCCCTCGGACTCATGGGTCTCCCGGGTGCCCACGACCCACTTCTGGTACCGCTCGGCGTCGCCGAGGACACTCCACACCCTCTCGGGCGTCCTGTTCACCCACACATGTCGCACTGCCATGCGGGGCCGGGTACCCGCTTTCGCGCGGAGCACCGCCGGAGCACGGCGGCCACCCCCTTACGGGCGAGCCCGTCCTCCGCCCGCGCCGCCTGCCCGCACGCCGCCGTCCCCCGGCCGGAGCGGGGTGTCACGCACCGTCTGGCGTCTGACATGGTTGGCGGCGCCCCGCTCGTCCGCACCGGTACAGCGACCGGTGCGGCGCCCCGCACAGCCAAGGAGAGACCGCGACATGAGATTCGGCCTGCTCGGCACCGGCCCCTGGGCCCGGCTCGCCCACGGCCCCGCACTGCTCGCCCACCCCGACGCCGAACTGGCGGGGGTGTGGGGCCGCCGCCCCGAGGCGGCGGCGGCCGTCGCCGAACGGTTCGGCGGCCGGCCCTACGGTGACGTGGACGCGCTGCTGGAGGAGTGCGACGCGGTCGCCGTGGCGCTTCCCCCGGACATACAGGCGCCCCTGGCCGTACGGGCCGCCGAGGCCGGCTGCCATCTGCTGCTGGACAAGCCGGTGGCCACCACCGTCTTCGCGGCCCGCGAGATCGCCGGGGCGGCCGAGGCGGCCGGAGTGGCCTCGGTGGTCTTCTTCACCCTGCGGTTCCGGCCCGAGACGGCGGCGTGGCTGGAGGAGCAGAGGCGGACGGGCGGCTGGCAGCTGGGCCGCGCCGACTGGCTCGGCGGCATCTTCGCCGAGGGCGCCGAGCCCAGCCCGTTCGCCGACTCGCCCTGGCGGCGGGAGAAGGGCGGACTGTGGGACGTCGGCCCGCACGCCCTGTCCATGCTGCTGCCGGTGCTCGGCGACGCGGCCGACCTCGACGGGGCGGTGGCCGCCGTCCGCGGCGACGGGCAGACCGTCCAGCTCGCCCTGCGTCACGCCTCGGGCGCCTCCAGCACCTGCGCGCTCGGCCTGGCCGTCGCGCCCGCGGCGTCCGTGACCCGGGTGGAACTGCGCGGCGCCGCGGGCGCGGTGGAACTGCCTGACGGGGAGACGGACGCGGTCGCCGCCCTCGGGCACGCCGTGGACGCCCTGATCGCCTCGGCCCGCACCGGTGAGCCGCACCCGTGCGACATACGGTTCGGGGTGCGGGTGACGGAGATCCTCGCGGCGGCGCAGGCCCGGCTCGACGGTACCCGGTCGGCCTGAGGGCGCCTCACTCCCGGCGCAGGCTGACCCCGCAGCCCGCGCACAGCGTGTACGTCCAGTAGCCGTCGCGCCACAGCTCGGTGCCGGCCGGTGCGGCGCACACCCAGCACACCGGAGGGCCGCCCGGCTCCGGGCGCCCGCGCGGCCGTGCGCACAGCACACGGCGCACCACCACCGGCAGCGGCTCGGCGGGGTGGCGCCGGGGATCGGGGCAGTAGGCCAGGCTGTGCCACCGGCGCCGCTCCGCCTGCCACGCCTCGGCACGGCCGGGCTGCCGCCGGCCCGCGCGCTTCTCGCGCGCCCTGCGCCCGGCGTACGCCGCCTCGGCGGCCAGCCACACCTGCCGGGCCGCGTGGAGTTCCTCGACGGCCCGCACCAGCGACTCCGGGTCCCTCTCCGGCCTGCCCGGTATGCCCGCGCTCCCGCACAGATGGTGGTATGTCGCCCGGAAGCCGTACGGAGCGAAGTGCTGCAGGCACGTGCGCAGATCGCCCAGCCGGCGGTGCACCGGCCGTGCCGCGTCGTGCACACGGGCCCGGTGCGTACCGAAACTGCTCATCCTCGCCCCCCTGTCGTCCCACGGAGAGGATGACCGCACCTTGCCCCATCCGGCACCTCCGGCGGGAGCGCTTTCCGTACTTTCCCCGGATACGGCGCAGCGCGAGGCGGTCGCCCCGTCGGGTGACGGAACGGATGCCCGGCCGTGGCCGGGGCTCTCCGGAGTGTGAACCGGATCGAATCAGACCGAAACGGAACGAGGGCGCCGGACCGGGCCGCAATGCCCGTTCGATCACTCACTGTGTCGCTGCATGTTCTCCCAGTGTTTGTCAAGTCTCCGCGGTGGCTCCCCCGACCCTCCTATGCTCCCTGTCACGCGGCGAGTCGTGGCCGTCACCGGTCGTCGCCGCGTGCGGCGCGGTCGTCCCGAAGCGCCGCCCGTCCCGCCCGCAGGTCCTCCCCCCGGCCCACCCCAACGCGAGGATGCCCATGGAGCACGCCGACTCGTTGACGGGAGGCCGCCGGCCCCTCCCCGGGGGCTCGTGGCTCGCCCTCCCCGTACTGGTGGCCGCCTGCGCGGCCGTGGCCTCGTTCTCCGCCGCCCCGGCCCGTGCCGCGGTCGCCTGGTGCGGAGCCGCGGCGACGCTCGCGGTGGCCGCGGCCGTCCGCGAGGTGGTCGGGCGGGGCCGTGCGCTCACCGCCGCCCGGCAGCGGGAGGAACGCCTGCTCGCCGACCTGGAGCACTACTGCCTGGAGGTCATGCCGCCCGTCGTCGAGGCCGTGCGGCGTGGTGAGGCGCCCGGCGACGTACTGCCGACCTCGCCGCACCCCGCCGACTCCGACCCCCGGCTGGTGGCCGCCCACGAGAAGCTGACCGACACCGTCGTGAGGGCGGTCCACGACCGCGGGCTCCAGCGCGACTCCGCCCGCCGCGCGATCGTCGACATCGCCTGCCGCATCCAGGCCGAGACGCACCGCCTCCAGGCCGACCTGCGCGGAATGCGGTCCGAGCACCCGGGACCCGGGACCCTGGGCGACCTGATGCGCCTGGAGCACGGCGTCGGCGTCGTCGGCCGCGTGGCCGCCGGCCTGGCCGTCCTGGGGGGCGGCGGCCCGGTGCGGCAGCGGCAGAAGCCCGTTCCCCTCCACGACGTGCTGCGCGCGGGCAGCGCTCCCATCGCCGAGTACCCGCGTATCGGACTGCACCGCGTCGCCGGGGTCGCGGTGCTCGGCCCGGCGGTGGAGCCGCTGAGCCTGGTCCTCAGTGAGCTGATGGACAACGCCACCCGCTACTCGCCGCCCAGCACCGAGGTGGTCGTCAACACCGAGGAGGTGGCCTCGGGCGTCGAGGTCTCCATCGAGGACGAGGGCGTCGGCCTGACCGAGGAGGCCCGCCGGCACGCCGAGCTCCTGCTCGCCCGGGCGCGGAACGGGCTGGACCTGGAGGACCTCGGCGAGACGGCCCGTACGGGCCTGCGCGTCGCGGGCGTCCTGGCGGGCCGCCTCGGACTGCGGATCTCCCTGTGGCCCTCCACCCGCGACGGGGTGCGCGCGGTCGTCCTCGTTCCGCACGACCTGCTCACCGCGCTGCCGGCGGAGGCCTACGCCCGGGTCGGCGGCCGTCCCCCGGCCTGGTGACCCGGCGACAGGCCATGGCCGGACCGACCGCGACCCCGGCCGCGGTGCCGTTCCCGGCCGGGACGACGGCCGGGACAGGCGGCGCTAACGGGAGAGCGCCTCGCGCACGGCCTCCTCGCTGCGCGCCACGACCGCCGAACCGTCGTCGGCGGTGATGATCGGACGCTGGATCAGCCGCGGGTGCCCGGCGCCCGGCGCACGACGACACCCCCGTCCGGCCCGTGCTCTCGGGGGCCGGAACCGGAAACACCGGCCACCAGGGCGCTCCGTGCACCTCAGCCGCCGGCTTCCGGCTCGGCCGCGTCGGCATCGCCGCGGGCCCCGGTACGCCACTCCTCCTCAAGGAGGCCGAACACCAGCGAGTCCCGCCGGCCCTCCCGGTTGCGCGTCGTGTGCCGGTGGTGCCCCTCGCAGGTCATGCCGAGCTTCGTGAGCACCCGGGACGATCCGAGATTCCGCGGGTCGCAGGTGGCGTGGATCCGGTGGAGCCCCAACCGGTCGAAGCCGAGTGAGAGGAGCGCACACCCGATCTCCGTACCGACGCCCCGCCCCCACACCCGTGGATGCACGATGTAGGTGATCTCCCCCTGCCGCCGCGCTCGACCGCGGATGTGGAGTTCGCCCATACCGACGACGGTGTCCCCCAAGCGGGCCACGTAGGGGAATCTCCGCTGAGGCCGTTCCGACCAGGCGTCGACCGCCGTCCTCACGAAAGCGCGCGTCTGCTCCTCGGTGTTCGGTCCCCAGGACTGGAACAGACACGCCTCGGCGAGGCGGGCCCAGGAGTGGACGGCTCGCCAGTCGCCGGGTGTGATCTTCTCCAGGGTCACCGGGGGCTGAGTCACGGGATGGTTCCGGCGGACGGGAAAGGAGACGGACACGGGTCCGGGAGCACCGGTCACCTGAGTACGTCTCCGGCTTTCAGGAAGGTCTCCAGCTCGTCGCGGGTCGGCAGCAGTTCGCAGTCGCCGGGAACGGACACGGCGTAGGCGCCCATCGCGCAGGCCGTCCGGAGGCGTTGGGCGGGGCCGCCGCCTCTCAGGTGCTCGGCGAGGTATCCGGCCACGAACGCGTCGCCGGCTCCGACGGTGTCGACGACGGGAACGGACAGCGCCGGCTCCGCGTGCGTCACGCCGTCGAGCCTGGCGGTGCATCCCCGGGAGCCGGTCTTGACGACGGCCTCGGCCGGCCCCAGCGCCGCCAGGTCCATGGCCAGGCGCTCGGGGGCGGTGGCGTGGGAGCCGAGGACGAGCTGGGCTTCCTCGACCCCGGCGAACACGATGTCCGCCTCCGTGACCAGTCCCCGCAACTCGCGTCGGGCGGTGTCCCGGTCCCAGAGCTTGCTGCGGTAGTTCACGTCGACACTGACGAGCACGCCGTGTGCCCTGGCCGCGGCGACGGCGTACCGGGTGGCATGGCGGGCGGAGGCGCTCAGGGCGGGGGTGATGCCGCTCAGGTGCAGGATCGCGGCCTGCCGGACCGCGTCCACGGGGAGGTCGTCGGAAGTGAGACGGGAGCCGGCCGAACCGGCGCGGTGGTAGTCGACGTGGACCACGCCGGCGGCCCGTTGGTGGCGGATCATGAGGCCCGTGAAGGACGGGTCCCGGACCGTGACGGCCCGGACGCCCTCGGCGCGCAGGCGGCGTCCGACGAGGTCTCCGGCCGCGTCGCCTCCCACCCGGCCGATCCAGGTGGCCGGGGCGCCCAGGCGCGCGACGCCGATGGCCACGTTGCTCTCGGCCCCGCCGATGCCGAAGGTGAAGTCACGTGCGTGCTCCAGGGTGCCGATCGCCGTCGCCACGATCAGTCCCATCGTCTCGCCGAAGGTGAGCAGGCCGCCCGTGGTCCGCGGCGCGGGTACGGCGTGGGCGTCTGTCATCGGGCCGCCCTGGCCTCGGAGACGGCCGTCACGGCCCGGCGTGCGCGCTCCGCGAGGCGGTCGTCGGCGCCCTCGGTCGCCGCCGGGCCGATGAGGGGGGTGCCCAGGCCCACGGCCGCGGCCCCGGCCGCCGTCCACGCCGGGATGTCGTCCAGGGAGATGCCCCCGGTGGGGATGAGGGGGATACCGGGAAGCGGGCCGCGCAGGTCCGAGATGTACCGGGGGGAGACGGCGGAGGCCGGGAAGAGTTTCACGGCGGGCGCTCCGGAACCGGCGGCGGTGTGGATCTCGGTGGGGGTGAGTGCGCCGGGATAGGCCGCCATGCCCGCGGACCGGGCCGCACGGACGACGCCGGGCGCCGCGACGGGGGAGACGACGAAGCGCGCGCCGGCGTCGGCGCAGGCTTCCGCCTGGCTGTCGGTCAGGACCGTCCCCGCCCCGATGACCGCCTCCGGTCCGTGAGCGGCCGCGAGTTCGCGCAGGCACTCCAGGGCGCCGCGGGTGGTGAGGGTTATCTCGATGGCGCGGATGCCGGCGTCGAGCAGCGTCTGAGTGATCGCGGGGAAGTGCTCGGCGGTGGGAGCACGCAGGATCGCGATCAGTCCACAGGCGGTGATCTCCGAGGTGGTCGGGCACTCCGGCCGCGCGGGTGATGGGTCTTTGACAGCGTTCACTTGCGCTTCTCGTCCTGTCTGCTGTGGGTATTCCGTCTCGGGGACCGGCGGCCCGGTTGGGGCGAAGCCGGGACGAACCCGGCTTCGCCCGCTGTACCGTGCTGGGTGGTGCCGGGCCCCCTAGGCCGAGGCCCGGCACCACCCTGTCCTTCAGGAGTGGGTGACCTTGAGCTTGTAGATGCTGGTCTGCCCGTAGTTGGAGCTGCTGCACGGGGAGGAGTTGCCGCAGTTGGCCTGGGTGTAGGCGCCGGCCTTGAAGTAGTTCCCCGACGCGGTGTGCGCGATGGTCGTCTGGAGGACGCCGTTGTAGTAGACCTTGATCTGGCCGTTGCTGACGACGAACTTGCCCTCGTAGACGGTGTTCAGCTGGTAGTTGCTGGTCACCAGCTTGTGGTGGGTGTCGTTGCCCTTGGTGATGTAGAGGCTGCTGCCCTCCAGCCGGAAGACCGTCACGTCGTCGTCGCCGTCGTGGATCTGGGCGCCGACGACGTGCGGCTTGTCGTTGGGAAGGCTGTTGAACGCCTGCCGGAAGGTGAGGGTGTGGGTGCCCGAGGTCGCCGACCAGGACGCGTTCTTGGTGCCGTTGTCGGTCATCTCCCGCAGCTCGGCGCGCCCGTAACTGGAGTTGGGCGTCGTGACGGCGTTGACCGGGGAGCGGAACTGGACACCGGTGCACCTGGAGTTCACGGTGAACCAGGGGCTGACGGAGAAGGTCTCCAGCGCGGGCTGCTTGATCTCGGTCGGCGAGCCGCCCGAGCCGGTCGGCAGCGTCATCTTCCAGTTGGTCAGGTCGAGCTGCTGGGCGGGGTAGTCGCAGGGATCGGCGGCGGTGGCGGTGCCCGCCACCGCCAGCGGGGCGGTCAGGGCGGCGACGGCCGAGAGTGCGGCCACGCCTGCCATGGTCAGGGTGCGCTTTCGGGTGCGGCTCATGTCTTCCTTTTCCTTCTTGCTGGTTGTGGAGGGTTTCCTTCTGCGGTCAGCAGGGGCGCGACGGCTCGTACTCGTCCCCGTAGGTGCCCGTCGCGTCTCCGCCGGTGTTGCCTGCCAGGGTGTTTCCGCACACCCGGCCCTGCGGGGTGGCTTCGAACTTGATGCCCCCCGCAGAGTTGTGGAGGAGGACGTTGTCCTCGATGTTGTTCGCGGTGCCGTCGGTGGGAGTGTCACCGCCGACCCGGACTCCGGCCCCGACGTTGCCGTAGGAGAGGTTGGCCCGGAAGGTGTTGCCGCTGCCGCGGGCGTCGAGTCCGGCGGACTTGGGGTCCTGCTGGCCGGTGCAGACGTTGTGGTCGACCAGGTTCGCGGTGGAGTTCTCCTTGATGTCCACACACTCGTTGCCCCGGGTGTCGATCCAGTTGTGGTGGATCCGGTTGTCGCGGCTGACGTCCGGCCGGTCGTCCGGGGCGCCGTGCATGCCCTGCTGCTCGGGGGCGGTGCCCAGGTAGATGCCCTCGCCGACCTTGCCGCCGTCGTCGAAGCGGAAGTCCCACACCCCGCACCCGGTGATCCGGTTGCGGGCGACCTCGGCGCCGGTGATCAGATAGCGCAGCCGTACGCACTCCTCGCCGGCGTTGCGGAAGGTCATGCCGGTGATGCGCAGGCCGTCCACACCGTCCCCTGGAGTCGTGCTCATGACATACAAAAGCTTCTTGCGGTAACCGGACATCTCGTCGGGGTCGCCGACCAGGCCGTCCATGGTGAACCCGGTCAGCCGGACACGGTCGTGCTGGACCTCGCCGATGGCACGGCCGGCGCCCGTTCCCTGGACCACGGCGGACGAGGGGCCGGTGATGGTCACGTCCGGGCTCCGGGTGACGAAGTCCTGCGAGTAACGTCCCGGTGCCAGACGGACGGTCGATCCGGGGCCGGCCGTGTCCAGTGCCCGCTGGATGCTGGCGAGGGGGGCCCTGCGCGTTCCGTCGTTGGCGTCGTCGCCGTCCGGTGAGACATGGATGTCGTGACCGCCCCGGGGCGCGGCGGACGCGGCGGGCACGAATGTTCCCGTCAGTGCGAGCAGAACGGCCGCCGAAGCGATGTACCGAGTGATTCTCATACCGGTTTCCTTGCTCTCGTGGGTGAGTACAGGGAGAGGGCCAGCAGCAGGGGCAGGGTGGGGCCGAACAGCAGGGGCCCCAGGGGAACGGGCAGTACCGCCGGCGGGACCAGGAGCAGGGCCAGGAGCAGGGCCGGGCCGCGCCGGGGCGAGCCGAAGGCGAGCACCGCCGCGCGGCGGCGGAGCCCGCCCCCGGCCTCGACCGCGAACCCGGCGGTCAGGGCCAGGGAGTAGACCGCCAGTGCGGCCAGCAGGACGAGCTGGGCGGGGAGCAGGACGTATGCGACCGGGCTCGCCCTCTCCAGGAGGAAGAGGCAGTTCACCGCGAGGACGGCGATCAGGGCACTGGCGGCGAGGCCGTCCCTCCACAGGGCGCGCCAGCAGCGCGGGAAGGCGCGCAGCGTCCCGGTGAAGGGGCGGCTTCCGCCGTCACGCCGCCAGTCCTGGAGCGCGACCGCCGCCGCGGCCAGGGCCGGGAGCCAGGTGACCACGCCGAGCGCCAGCAGGCAGAACGCCGCGCCCGCCAGCGCCGGCTGTGCGACGAACTCCATGGCGCGCAGCGCACCCCGCTCCCAGCCCTTCATCGTGTGCTCCCTACGCGCCGTCGGTCCCGGTGGGCAGTACGCCGGTGAACGGCTCCTCGGTCCGCAGCCCGACGGTGCCGTCGAACTCGACGCGCCGGGCCCGTACGGCGGCCGTACGCGTGCCGGAGAGGATGACCGCCGCGGCGTCGGCGCTCACGCGTTCCGTCTCGATGACTCCGGTCCGGGGGGCGAGGAGGACCAGTTCGCTCTCGGCCCCCCGGCCGAGGGAGACCGCGTGGCCCTGGTCCGAGGGCAGGAGCGCCGCCGGGGCCGGGCACGGGTCCAGCGCGCCCGCGCTGTCCAGGACGGTCAGGAACGTGGCGGTGCGGGTCCGCGGTGTGGTCAGGCACAGGGTGTGCATCGTCTTGCTGACCTTGAGGCTGGGGGTGCTGGAGGTCGGGTTGGCCTCCACGTCGGTGCGCCGGCGCGTGGCCGTGGCGTCGGTGGGGAGCAGCCGGGTCAGCCGTGCGCTGCCGGGCCCCGCCTCCAGACGCCAGCCGTCGGGATCCAGCTGTGTCGTGGGCCAGTCGGTGTGCAGCAGGTACGTCCACTCGCGCGGCGCCGCGGCCTCCAGCTCGTCGAGGACGACCACACGTCCGCGAGGTGTCACCACCAGCGTGCGGTCCACGCGCCGTACCTCCAGCCGTTCGGGGAACATCACGGCGGACTCCGCCGTGGCGTGGGCGAACCCGTCCTCGGCGAGCACGTCCCGCACCCGGGGGCACCGCTCGCGCGGTATGCCCTCGTAGACGTGGTAGCGGCCCTCGTCCGCCCAGCCCTCCCCGTCGACCAGGACCAGGTTGTGGTGCGCGGCGCGCTTGTGGTTGCTGTACCCCTCGTCCACGGCGAGGAAGGCGCCGTGGGAGTGGAGGACGAAGGCGCCGGCGTCGGGGTGGTGGTGGCCCGCGCTCATGGCGTCCCAGCCGCCCGCGGCCTTCAGCCGGTGCCCCTCCTCCCAGGCCCGGTGGCCGCCGCCGGGCGCGGCCTTGAAGCTGACGCAGGTGGCCGCGCTGTCCCAGCCGGTGCGCGCGGTGATCTGCCCCAGGTCCGGGAAGTAGGCCGTAACGGGCTCCCGGTCGGGCGGGACGGGGGTCACCCGCGGGTCGTACCAGAGCAGTTCGAGGAAGGCCTCGGGCATGACACCGGGGCGCACACCCGACTGGTACGCCTCGCGCCAGAAGTGGCGCTCGGCGACCAGGTCGCCCAGCCACTGGGCCGTGCCGTCCCGGTACGCGGAGGCCAGCCGGTAGTAGAGGGCGACGCTGTGGCCGCTGCGCCGGTCGTGGCAGTCGCCGTGGTCGATGATCTCCTCGAAGCCCGGCGCGCTCTGGTGCAGGCGCCAGCGCGTGGTGTTGCGCAGGAACCCGCCGACCGACCACAGGTCGGCGTTCTCCTGGTGCTGCACGAGGTCGGTGTGGATGGCGAGCCACGGCACCCCGTACCGCCAGTACACCACTCCCTCCGAGTCCGAACCGTCCTCGGGGAGCATCCCGAGGACCGTTTCCAGGTTCCTGCGGGCCGGCTTGGTCCACTCGGGACGTTCCAGCGCGTACCCCGCGGTGGCGATGCCGGTCCAGCAGATCCAGTTGTGGTTCTGCCAGTAGGCGCTCGACCACCAGCGGCCGGCGGTCTCCTCGGCGTACGAGTGGAGACGTTCGCCCTGGAGCTCCAGTTTGGCGCGCAGGATCTCACGCCGTTCCGGCTCCAGGTCCTCGCCCAGCCAGGAGTAGGCGAGGGAGAGACCGTGCAGCAGCCAGCCCGCGTCCAGGTCGTGGTCCGGCATGTGGGCCCGGCCCCAGTGGGGGAACGCCGCGCAGGTCGAGATCCAGCGCCACGCCTCCTCCAGGTAACCGCGCTGCCCGGTGAGCCGGTAGGCCAGGGCCAGGTTGGCGGCGGCGGGACCGAAGTAGGTGATGCTCGCCTCGGGGTGTTCGGTGGGCGGGTTCTGCCGGCGGTACCAGTCGCACTGCTCGTACAGCCTCCGCCACTGGGCCGCGTGCGTGCCGTTCAGCTCGCCGCGCAGTGAGTCGAGTCGTCCCTCGAGAAGCAGCATGCGTACTCTCACGCTCCGATGGGATGGGTGGCGACGGTTCCGTCGGCCAGATCGATGTGAACGGTGTGCTCGGACAGGCTCACCCGGCGGACGGGGGGAGCGGCCTCGGCGGACTGGTAGACGGAGACGAACACCGCCCGCCGGCCGGTGAGGGACCAGTCGACGCCCTGACGGACCCGTGCGGGGTCGTCGGCGGGGCCGGGGTGGGGGACGACGGTGAACTCCGCGGGCGGACGTGCCACGTGCCAGCCGTTCAGGACGGCTTCCCCGTCCTCGCCCCAGACGGTGCGGGCGCGGTCGGGCCCCTGGGCCACGGCCTCGAGAGCGGTGGCCGGACGCAGCTGGGCGGTGAGCCGGTGCTCGGCGGCGGCTTCCAGCACGAGGACGTCGAGCAGGTAGCGCCGGTCCTCGACGACCCTGCGGGTCGCCGTCACCCCGTCGTACGCCTGGTCGCACCGGCCGGTGTCGCCGTCGAGGACGGCGTCGCAGGGCCGCTGCTCGGTGTCGTCGACCCGGAAGGCGGGGTGGGCCGCCGTGCCGGCGTAGTACCGCCGCAGGCTCCGGTGGGCGTACGGCACCTGGCCGGGATCCGGCTGCCAGGCGGTGCCGTCGTCCGCGTAGAGGTAGAGCGAGAGCTTGTCCTGGTGCCCGTGCGCGCCGCCGTGCGGTCCGGCGTCCAGCACCGCGTGGACGCCCTCGGTCCGGAACACCGCGTACCCGGCGTCGGGGAAGTCCCGTCGCGACGGCGGCGCGGGGAGCGGGGGGCCCGCGAACCATTCACCGAGGTCCGCGGGCAGCGGTGCGGTGGAGTCGCGCCCGGCGGCCCGCGCGACCGACTTCAGCGGAGCGTCGGCGAACAGCCGGCCGGCGAGCGCGGCCACCTCCGCGATCTCCGCCGACTGCGCCTCGCGCCGGTACGGGCCGTCGTGGAGGGCGGGCAGGGTGCCGTCCGGAGCGGCGACGCCCGCCAGCGCCGAGACCATCGAGCCCAGCACCGACGCCATGCCCTGGGGAAGCCGCTCCGGACGGGCGCCGCGCAGTGCGAGCAGGTAGGCGTGCAGGACGAACAGGTGGTAGTAGGTGCTCGCCTCCCATTCCCAGCCGTCCCGGTGGACCGACACCCGCATGTGGGCATCGAGGCCGTACTCCTCGGCCAGGCGCACCGCGTCGGGTGCGGCTCCGGAGATCACCTCGGCGGCGGATCGGCAGGAGATCTCCGCCGCGGCGAGCCAGGCCGTGTAGTTGGAGCGTTCCTCTCCTTTCCGCAGGAGTTCCCTCCGCGCCGCGCCGGCCGCCTCCCGGAGCGAGTCGAGGAAGGGCACGAGCGCGCCCAGTCCGGGACCGGCGTCGTGGTGCGCCGCGAGCGTGCGGGCCGCGTGGGCGATGTTGACCGCCCAGATGGCCTCGGTCAGCGCCTGGTGGAAGAGCCGTCCGCGCAGCATCCAGTCGGCGCCGCCCGCGTGTGTGTCCGGCAGGCCGGCGTAGAGCTCGGCGTACTGGTGCAGCACGGCCACGGCCTCGCGGCGCTCGGCGGGGGTGCCTGCGGCCAGGTGCCGCAGGCGCCGGGCGATCTCCTGGTGGGCCAGGACCGTCCTCGCGCCCCGTACGGCGTCGGTGTCCAGGCGGCAGCCGTGGCGGCAGGCGGCGCCGGCTGCGGGGAAGGCCGTGCCGAGCAGGTCGCCGTGGTCGAGTTCGACGCCGTGCGCCGGGCAGACGTAGGCGTGCCACCACCCGCCCGCCTCCTTCGGGACGGTCAGCGCGGCCATGCGCCACCACCGATGTCGAAGGTGGCCCCGGTGACGTATCCGGCCTCGTCGGAGGCCAGGTAGACGGCCGCGCCGGCGACGTCGTCCGCGGTGCCCGCCCGGCCGACGGGCAGCTTCTCGACGATGCCGCGCTGGGCCTCGGGGGCGGTGAACGTGTTGTGGAAGGCGGTACCGCCGATGTATCCGGGAGCGAGTGCGTTGACCGTGGCGCCTGAGCCGCCGACCTCCTTGGCCAGGCCCTTGGCGAAACCGATCACTCCGGCCTTGGCCGCCGCGTAGGCGGCCGCGCCGGGGCCGCCGCCGTCGTGGGCCGCCTGCGAGGCCATCAGGACGATCCGCCCCGCGGGCCCGGCCTCCCGCACGTGCGGGAGGGCTGCCCGGCAGGTCCGGAAGGCGGAGACCAGGTTGACGTCGATCACACGGAGAAAGTGCTCCTCGGTCATCTCGGCGACCGGGACCCGTGCGACGAGGTGCCCGGCATTGGCGACGACGACGTCGAGGCCGCCGAGGAAGGTGACGCTCTCGTCGACCAGGCGCTCGACGGCCGCCGAGTCCGTGACATCGGCGCCGAGGGCGGCGGACTTCCGCCCGAGCGCGCTGATCTCCTCCACGACCCGCTCCGCCGGGTCGGCGGAGCTCCCGTAGTGGACGACCACGTCGGCGCCCGCCCGGGCCAGACCCAGCGCGACCGCCGCGCCGATACCGTGGCCCGCGCCGGTGACGAGTGCGCGGCGGCCCGTGAGGTCAAAAGACATAAGAGGTTCTCCGTAGGTGTATCGAAACGAACGACAGGGCTACTTGATGCCGGAGTTGGCGAAGCCCTGGACGAAGTAGCGCTGCGCGAGAAGGAACAGTGCGACCATCGGGACGGTGGCGAGCGTCGTGCCGGCCATCAGGTAGGCCCAGGCGTTCTGGTCGGCCTGCTGGAAGGCCGACAGTCCCACCTGGATGACGCGCAGCTCGGTGTCCGACGTGATGATCAGGGGCCACAGGAAGTTGTTCCAGCTGCTCTCGAAGGTGAGCAGGCCGACGGTGGCGATGGCCGGTTTGACCAGGGGCGTCATCACTCGGGCGTAGATGCCGAACTCGCCCATGCCGTCGATGCGGGCAGCCTCCTCCAGTTCGCGCGGCAGGGAGAGGTAGAACTGGCGGAAGAGGAAGATGGCGAACGGCGTCAGCGCACCGGGGACGATGAGGCCCCACCACGAGTCGAGCCAGCCGTGGCCGCCCCGCCCGAGATAGTCGTTGCCGCCGAAGAAGGGGACGCCCTTGGCGATCAGGTACTGGGGAACGATCTTGGTGTAGGTCGGAATCATCATCGTGGCCAGCACGCCCATGAAGACCACGGTGCTGCCCCGGAACGGAATGCGGGCCAGGGCGTACCCGGCCATGGAGGCCATCACCAGATTGAGTGCGGTGTGCCCGATGGAGATGAAGAGACTGTTGCGGAAGTAGGTGCCGAACGGCGCGTACTCCAGGGCCTCGGGGTAGTTCGCCCAGTCCCACACCCGCGGCAGCAGACCGGGGGGATGGGAGGCGAGGTCGGGGTCGGTCTTCAGGGAGGTGATGATCATCCAGAAGAACGGGACGGCCATCGCCAGCGACACGGTGACGAGTACCAGGTGCAGCGCGAGGCGCGGCAGGCGCCGGGTGAGCGGCGGGCGGGCGGACCGGCGCGCGACCGGAGCCGGAGCCTGAGCCGTTCCGGGGGCGGAGAGCTGGTCAGCGGACATCGTCTTCCTTTCCGGTGAGACGTCGGCTGATCAGCATGAGCACCAGCAGGAACACGAACAGCACCACGCTCTGCGCGCAGGCCGCGCCCATGTTGAACTCCTTGAAGGCCGTGCGGTAGATCTCGTACGTCATGACGGTCGTCGAGTTGCCGGGCCCTCCGTCGGGCGTCAGCACGTACAGCTGGTCGAACGCCTGGAAGGAGTCGATGATCGACACCACCAGGACGAAGAACGTCGCCGGCTTCAGCAACGGCAGGGTGATGGAGAAGAACTGCCGCACCTGCGACGCGCCGTCGATCCTCGCCGCTTCGTACACGTCGTCCGGCATGGCCTGCAGGGCGGCCAGGTAGATGAGCATCTTGATGCCGATGCCCTTCCAGATGCTCACGACGATCACGGCGAACAGGGCCCAGTCCGGGTCGGCCAGCCAGGCCGGCCCGTCGATGCCCACCCAGCTCAGCATCGTGTTCACGACACCGAGCCGGGGCTCGAACATCCACATCCAGACCAGGGCGATCGCCACGGTCGCGGTGACGTGCGGCATGAAGACGGCGGTGCGGTACCAGGCCGCCGCCCGCATCTTAACGTTGAGCAGGAGTGCCAGGACCACGGCGATCGCCATGGCCACCGGCACGGTGAAGAAGGTGAAGACGACCGTGTGCCAGATGGACGAGTTCCAGGTCGGATCACCGAAGATCTCCTGGAAGTTGTCCAGCCCGTTGAAGGAGACCGTGCCCGCGAGGATGTCGTAGTCGGTGAAGGCCAGGACGAAGGTCGCGACGACG
Organism: Streptomyces sp. ATLC9; assembly: GCF_057196705.1. Taxonomy (NCBI): domain Bacteria; kingdom Bacillati; phylum Actinomycetota; class Actinomycetes; order Kitasatosporales; family Streptomycetaceae; genus Streptomyces; species Streptomyces sp. ATLC9. Next base: position 21,075 of record NZ_JBXUOY010000043.1, read on the forward strand.
GGGATGCCGATCCACCAGACGAGGTGCACGACCGAGGGCGCCAGCAGGAGAAGGGCGACCCGGCGCCGCTCGTGCCCGAACTTCCGCCCGCGCCGCGGACGGTCACCGCGGGGTGAGGATGCCGGTGGACTGGTAGATCGATACACCGACTTCTGGTGTCGGCGCGCCGTGTCCACGGCCTGGTGGCTGGACACCGGCCTCAGGCCCCCTTGGCGATGATGGCCTCAGCCGTCTCGGCCAGTCCTCGCAGGGAGTCGGCCGGGCTGGACTTGCCGAGCAGCGCGCTCTCCAGAGCGGGCTTGAACTCCTCCCGGATCTCCAGCCAGGTCGGCACTCCGCCCTCGGAGAAGGCGTGGTCGAGGTTGTCCACCGCGAACGAGATGAGCTTGTTGCTTCTGACGTACTCGGAGTCCGCCGCGCTGAGGACCGCCGGGATGTTGCCGCGCTGTTCGGCGGCCTGGGGCGAGACCTTCTCCCCGGACAGGTACTCCACCAGGGCCTTGGCCTGCTCGGGATGCTTCGTCTTCGCGGACATGGTGGCCAGCGTCCCGCCCTGGAACAGCGCGGGACGCCGCTGGTTCAGCATGAACCCGCCGATCCTGTCCTCCTCGATCAGTTCGGGAGCGCTCTCGGATGCCTGGCGCCACATGTCGTTGTGGCCGATCATCATCGCCGCCCGTCCCTGGATGAGGGGAGCGACGACGGCCCCCTTCTGGGTGAATCCGTAGTCCTCGATCTTCTCCGTGCGGATGACGTCGACCATCCACTGGAGGGCTTCCACGGCCTCGTCCGAGTCGAAGACGGGCTTCCCGTCGGCGAACAGGTCGCCGCCGTGCGCCCACATGACCGGGAGGTACGTCTGGCGCAGGTCGTTGCTGAGGATGTCCACGCCGGCCCGGGTCAGCTTCCCGCCCTCGCGGACCGTCAGCTCCTTGCCCATCTCCATCAGCTCGGTCATGTCCTTGGGCGGTGCGTCGATCCCCGCCTCGGCCAGTATGTCCTTGCGGTAGATGCCTATCCTGGTGTCGAGCAGGATGGGGCGGCCGTAGGTCCCGCCCTCGTAGATCCCCGGCTCCACCACGCGGGGGTTGTACGTGCTCTCCAGCTCGGACCGGCTCGTCCCGAGGTCGGCGAGCACGCCCTTCTCGACGAAGGGCGGGATCCAGCCGACGCCCATCAGCATGACGTCGTAGGGCTGGCCCCCCACGATCGACGTGGCCAGTTTCTCGTTGAGCTTTCCGTACTCGGTGTAGTCCACCTGGACACTGACGCCGGGGTGGTCCTTCTTGAAGTCGGCGAGCAGCGAGGTGAGCAGCTTCTGCCCGTCCGCGCGGTCGAAGATCGGAGTGAGCAGGCGCAGGGAGGCGTCGCCGCCGCCCCCCTGCTGGGGGGCGGGACCGCCGCAGGCGGACAGCGCGGCGCCCGCGGCCGCGGCGGCGCCGAGTCCGAGAAGTCTTCTTCTGGACAGAGCGGAAGTGTGCGTACGCATGAGGACTCCTGGACGGCGAGAGGACGCGCACTGAACGGATGGCGTACTTGCGGTAGAGTCAGTGCATCGATTTACTGGTGTTTCGATGCACGAGACACTAGGAACGGCCGTACGGGCTGTCAACACTCCGGAAACAATTCGTTCTTATTCGCAGGGGAGAGACCAGTGGCGGGGGTAACGATCTATCAGGTGGCACAGGAGGCGGGAGTCTCGCCGAGTACGGTCTCCAACCTGCTCAACGGCAGGACCGGCAGGATGCTCCCCGAGACGCGGTCGCGGGTGGAGTCGGCGATCCGCCGCCTCGGCTACCGTCCCAACCGCGCCGCCCGGCAGTTGCGAACCGGGCGGATCCAGATGCTGGGGCTCGTCGTGCCGTCGGTGGCCAATCCGTTCTGGGGCACCTTCGCCCGGCACCTCGAAGCGGCGGCCCTGGCGGAGGGCTTCTACATGCTCCTGTGCAACAGCGAGCGTGACCCGGACCGGGAACGCCGCTACGTCGAGGAGCTGTGGGGCGACGGCATCGGCGGAGTGGTGCTGTGCTCCTCCCTCCCCTCGCTCGACCACGTGAAGCCGACCGTCGAGGAAGGGCTCGGACTGGTCGCCTTCGACCGCACCGCGCAACCCGGTGACCCGCACAGCGTGGTGAACATCGGGACCGACAACGTCCTCGGCATGCGCCTGGCGACAGAGCACCTCCTGGGACTGGGGCACACGCGTCTGGCCTTCGTGTCGGGTTCGATCGGCAGCGTCAACCGTGCCGAGCGGTACAGCGGCTTCCGGCAGGCACTGGACACCGCCGGCCTCCCCCCGTCCGCGGGCACCGTGTGGTCGGGAGCCGACACGGTGGACTTCGACGACCGGGACACCGCCGAACTCGGGCGGGTCGCCGCACGGGAGATCCTCTCGGTCCCCAATCCGCCGACCGCGATCGTGACCATCAACGACATGTGCGCGCTCGGCGTCGCCACGGGCGCGCGGGAGGCGGGCCTGGTGGTCGGCCGCGACGTTTCCGTGACCGGCTACGACGACATCATGCTCGCGGGTATGGCCACGCCCGCGCTCACCACGGTGCGGCAGCCCGTGGAGGAGATGGCGGTCACCGCGTTCGCCAAGCTGCGACAGGTCATGGACGGGGGAGGCGGTGAGTCCGGTCAGTCCATCCTGCACCGGCCCACGCTCGTGGTCCGCGACTCGACCGCGGCACCCGCCGTGATCACGGTCGCGTAGGTGGATCGCGACCACGAACCGGAACGAAGGACACCGGCCGCGCGTACCGGACGGAACTCAGGAGGAGAGCCCAGTTGAGTACGGGACCCGGGACCGGTTCCGCCCCCACACCCGACATCCGTGACCGGTACGGCTCACCCACCCCCAGAGCTCGTCTGCTGTCCTCGCTGAAGGTCAGGAACTACCGCCTCTTCTTCCTCGGCCAGGTCGTGTCCAACAACGGCACCTGGACGCAGCGCATCGCCCAGGACTGGCTGGTCCTCAGCCTGACCGGCTCCTCGACCGCCGTCGGGATCACCACCGCCCTGCAGTTCCTGCCACTGCTGCTGTTCGGCCTGTACGGCGGGGTCCTCGTCGACCGGCTGCCCAAGCGCCCCGTACTGGCGGCCACCCAGGTGGTCATGGCCCTCACCGCGCTCGCCCTCGCCGCCCTCACACTGACCGGCCGTGTCCACGTCTGGCACGTGTACGCCGCCGCCTTCGCGGTCGGCATCGCCACCGTGTTCGACAATCCGGCACGCCAGTCCTTCCTCGCCGAGCTGGTCGGCCCCAGCCTGCTGCGGAACGCGGTCGGCCTCAACTCCGCGAACTTCCAGTCCGCCCGTCTGATCGGCCCGGCCATCGCCGGGCTGCTGATCACCGGTGTCGGCACCGGGTGGGCGTTCCTCCTCAACGGGGTGTCCTTCGCCGCGCCCCTGATCTGCATGATGCTGATGCGCAACAGGGAACTGCGCGCCGTCGAACGCGCCCCGCGCGGAAAGGGACAGCTGCGCGAGGGCCTGCGCTACGTCGCCGGCCGGCCGGAGCTGCTGTGGCCCATCGTCCTGGTGGGCTTCTTCGGCACCTTCGCTCTCAACTTCCCGGTCCACCTGTCCGCCTACGCGGACGACGTCTTCGACGCCGGTGCGGGCGCCTACAGCCTCTTCAACACCCTGGTCGCGGCGGGCTCACTGGCCGGAGCGCTGCTCACCGCCCGGCACGAGTCCGCACGGCGGAGACTGCCCTTCCTCGCCGCGCTGGCCTTCGGCGTCCTGCAGACCGTGGCCGCCGCGGCGCCGACTCTGTGGAGCTTCGCCCTGCTCATGGTCCCCATGGGGTTGTTCGCCATGGTCGTCAACGTGGCCACGAACGCCACGATGCAGACCTCCACCGCCGTGACCGTACGGGGCCGGGTCACGGCCCTGTACATGATGGTCCTCCTCGGCGGCGCGCCCCTCGGCGCTCCCGTGGTCGGCTGGATCACCGACACCTACGGAGCCCGCGCCGGCCTTGCCGCGGCCGGCGCCGTGGCGACGGGGACCGCCGCGGTGACCGGGTTCCTTCTCCTCAGGGCCGGCGATCACCGTATCGCGGTCGGCTGGCGCCGTCGCCGCCCGTGGATTCGGATCGTGCCCCGAGAACCGGGGGAGAGCGGCGGCTGACGTCTCCCCGCGACCACGGCACGTGGCCGTCGTGCCGGTGCCGCCACCCGGCCGCGGCTCCACGGGCGGGGCCTTGAAGTGCGCAGGGCCATCCCGGGCGCGGGTCCTCCCACCGCGGCGCGGAACCCGGGGCACGAACGCCGCAGCCCCCGTGTCCGGCCTGTGGGAACGCAGACCGGACACGGGGGCGGGCGGTGTTCGTCGATCAGATGTCGAAGTACATCTCGAACTCGTGCGGGTGCGGGCGCAGCTGGATCGGGGCGATCTCGTTGGTGCGCTTGTAGTCGATCCAGGTCTCGATCAGGTCGGCGGTGAAGACGCCGCCGGCCTGCAGGTACTCGTTGTCCGCCTCCAGGGCCTCCAGGACGGCCGGCAGGGAGGTCGGCACCTGCGGGACGTTCGCGTGCTCCTCCGGAGCCAGCTCGTAGAGGTCCTTGTCGATCGGCTCGGCCGGCTCGATCTTGTTCTTGACACCGTCCAGACCGGCCAGCAGCAGGGCCGAGAAGGCCAGGTACGGGTTGGAGGACGGGTCCGGGGCGCGGAACTCCACGCGCTTGGCCTTGGGGTTGGATCCGGTGATCGGGATGCGCATCGCGGCGGAGCGGTTGCGCTGCGAGTACACCAGGTTCACCGGGGCCTCGAAGCCGGGCACCAGACGGTGGTAGGAGTTCACCGTCGGGTTGGTGAAGGCCAGCAGCGACGGGGCGTGCCTGAGGATGCCGCCGATGTAGTAGCGGGCGGTGTCGGACAGGCCCGCGTAGCCCTGCTCGTCGTAGAACAGCGGATCGCCGCCGGACCACAGCGACTGGTGGACGTGCATGCCCGAGCCGTTGTCACCGAAGATCGGCTTGGGCATGAAGGTGGCGGTCTTGCCGTTGCGCCAGGCGACGTTCTTGACGATGTACTTGAACAGCATCAGGTCGTCGGCGGCCGCGAGCAGCGTGTTGAACCTGTAGTTGATCTCCGCCTGGCCGGCGGTGCCGACCTCGTGGTGCTGGCGCTCGACCTTCAGTCCGACCCGGTCCAGCTCCAGCGACATCTCGGCGCGCAGGTCGGCGAAGTGGTCCACCGGCGGGGTCGGGAAGTAGCCGCCCTTGTAGCGGACCTTGTAGCCGCGGTTGTTCTCCAGCGCACCGGTGTTCCAGGCGCCCGCCTCGGAGTCGATGTGGTAGAAGGACTCGTTCGCGCTGGTCTGGAAGCGGACGCTGTCGAAGACGTAGAACTCGGCCTCGGGCCCGAAGAAGGCGGTGTCCGCGATGCCGGAGGAGGCGAGGTACGCCTCGGCCTTCTTCGCCACGTTGCGCGGGTCACGGCTGTACTGCTCGCCGGTGATCGGGTCGTGGATGAAGAAGTTGATGTTGAGTGTCTTGTCGCGGCGGAACGGGTCCAGGCGGGCGGTGGACAGGTCCGGCAGCAGCGCCATGTCGGACTCGTGGATCGCCTGGAAGCCGCGGATCGAGGACCCGTCGAAGGCCTGCATCTCGGACGGGTCGAACGTCGAGGCCGGGATCGTGAAGTGCTGCATGATGCCCGGCAGGTCGCAGAAGCGGACGTCGACGAACTTCACGTCGTTGTCCGCGATGTACTTCTTAGCCTCGTCGGCGTTCTGGAACATCCAAGTCCTCCTAGTCCCGCCGCGAGGGGACGGGGTGGCAGCTCGAGTGGCAGTCCAGTGAGATGTCCTGCTGTCGCCCGACCTTAGATTTGCGGGATTTCTCAAGCATGACCCATTTGTTTCGATGATGTTAACCGGACGAGTGTGCGGACGGTCGCTCCCGGTGCCGGTCCCGGTGCCGCCCTCGCGGCCGTGTACGGCCCCGCGGCCCGGCCGGGTACCCGGTAGGGCCGCGCGTTACCGTTGACGGGTGGACAACAGGCAAGCAATCGGATCCTGGCTCTCCGGGCCCAGGGCAGCGGCCGAGCAGATGGGTGCGGACTTCGGCTACCGGGGCGAGAGGCTGGGACTGCCCGAGAACGGGCCGGGGTCGGTCGCCCCGCTGGGGCGCCGGTTCGGCGCGATCCTCATCGACTGGGGCCTGTGCATGCTGATCGCATACGGTCTGCTCACGGGCGGCGACCTCGGCTCCGCCGGGAACTGGGCCCTGCTGGTCTTCGCGGTGCTCGGCGTCCTCACCGTCGGCACGGTCGGCTTCACACCGGGCAAGCGGCTGCTGGGACTGCGGGTGGTCTCCGCGAACGGCGGGCGGCTGACACTGCCCCGCACGGTGGTGCGCACGGCCCTGCTGGTGCTCGCCGTGCCCGCGCTCGTGTGGGACCGCGACTCGCGCGGCCTGCACGACCGGCTCTCCGGTGCCGTACAGGTGCGGATCTGAGCCGCTCGGAGCCGAGTCCGCGAAGCGGACGCGGAACGTGATGTGGGTGGGGCCCGCGACTCCTCGGAGT